>CAZKNW010000131.1:0-9206 GCA_964554035.1 uncultured Verrucomicrobiota bacterium | reverse complement strand
AGCAGGGATCGTGTCGATGTTGTCACGGAGCTATGTGGCCTGACGGATGTGACCCAGAAGATCGTTGGTCAGCTTTCCAAGGGTTTTCGTCAGAGGGTCGGACTTGCCGATGCGCTGGTCCACAACCCGGAACTGATCATCCTGGATGAACCCACCATCGGTCTGGATCCCCATCAGATCCGCTCGGTCCGGCAACTGATCAAGGACCTGGCGGTCGACCACACCGTGATCATCTCCACCCACATCCTTCCTGAGGTGGAGATGACCTGCAACCGGGTGCTCATCATGCATGAAGGGACCATCCTCGCATCGGACACGGTCGAGGAGCTTCGCAGCGACATGAGCGACAGCGGTCAGGTGGTGGCGGAAATCCATGCCCGCGCCTCGGACCTCCAGATGATCTGGGAGCAGATGCCCGAGATCGCCCAGTATGACATTTCACCGATGGACGGCGGTTACATGCGCTGTTCCCTGACACCGACCAATGGCAGCGACCTGAGGCCGGTCGTTTTTGATGCCATTTCGGAGAAGGGATGGAAGATCCGTGAGTTGACCCACAGTCGGCAATCGCTTGAGGACATCTTCGTCCACCTAACCCGTACCGACCAGGAGGAGGAATACTAGGGAATGCAGGTCTTTCTGACATTGGTGCGCCGGGAACTGGGTGCCTATTTCATCTCCATCACCGGTTACGTCATCATCTCTGGCGTCCTTTTCCTCATGGGGTTGAGCTACGTCCTGCTGCTGGCCGCGTTGAATGGGGAGCCCTTTGACCAGCCGATCACGGAGGTCTTCACCACCCGCGGCCTGTTCTGGCAGATCCTGCTGCTGGCCAGTCCCCTGATCACCATGCGTTCCTTTGCCTATGAAAGGCACACCGGCACGTATGAAACCCTCATGACCGCCCCGGTCTCGGATTTTGATGTCGTGATGGCCAAGTTCACGGGCGCACTGGTTTTCCACATGCTGATCTGGTCGCCCTTCTTCATCTTCCCCTTCGTGCTCCGGCACTATGCCACCGAGCCCATCATCATAGGAGCAGGCCCCATGACCACGACGGCCCTGGGCATCTTCCTGCTGGGTTGCCTCTACATGTCCATGGGCTGCCTTGCCTCCTCCTTGACGCGCAGTCAGGTGATTGCCGCCGTGAATGCCTTTGCGGTCGGGATGCTGATGTTCCTGATGAGCTATGTCTCCATCCTCGACCTGAAGGGGATGGGACACCACCTCGTCTCCGCGGTGAGCCACATCTCCATGATCGAGCACATGCGGGACTTCTCGAGGGGCATCGTGGATTCAAGGCATGTGGTCTTCTATCTCACGCTGACCGTCATCTTCCTTTACCTGAACTACAAGGTGGTCGAGAGCCGACGCTGGAAATAAATGGCCAAACCCAAGAACAGCAAACCCTCGTTCTCGCTCAGCCAACGCTGGAGCATCGGGTTGAATGTGGCCATCTCCATCACCTGCATGCTCTCGATCATGGCGATGTGCAACTATCTGAGCACGCGTCACCATGTCCGTGCCAATTGGAGTTCGGACACGCATCACCAGCTCTCCTCCATCACGCACAAGGTGCTCCAGACGCTCACCAACGAAGTCAAGGTGACGGTGTTCTTCAATCAGGACCAGCAGCTCTTTGACGAGGTCCAGGACCTGATGGACGAGTACCGTGCCTCAAGCCGTTTCATCCGGGTCGAGACCGTGGACTACAACACGGATCCGACCGGCACGGAGTTCATCAAGGCCCGGTTCAACCTGACGCCGCGGATGGTGGGTGACATGGTGATCTTTGAGTCCGCGGGAAGGAGCAAGATCGTGCAGGCCAGCGACCTTTCGGACCTGGATCTTTCACGCCTCATCTCAGGTGAGAGTCGTGAGATCAAGCGCATCAACTTCAAGGGCGAGATCATGTTCACGTCGGCCATTGCGTCCGTCACGACGGGGGATGCTCCCGTGGTCTATTTCCTTGATGGACACAACGAGCATGATCCGACGGTCGACAATGCCGTATACGGTTACGCCAACCTGGCCGAGCTGATGAGGCTGAGCCATGTTGAGATCCGGAAGTTGAGGCTGGTGGGGACTTCATCCATTCCCTCCGACTGCGCCCTCTTGGTCGTGGCGGGAGCCATCAGCAAGCTGGATCCCGCTGAAGAGGGAAAGATCGCCGAGTATCTTGAAAAGGGCGGACGACTTTTCCTCCTGATGAACTGGAAGTCCCAGACGGACTTCAACCGGGTGCTGGCTCCGTGGAATCTGGAGATCGGGAACAACCTCGTCCTCGACCGTCAGTTCTCCAAGGACGGCCGTGACCTTTACTCCACGAACATGCTGCCGCACGAGATCACCAAGCCACTGGGAAACAACCCGGTGCAGATGGTCCTCCCACGTTCGGTGACGATTCGGGACTCACAGCTGACGGGGCCGGACGCCCCCAAGGTCACGGAACTGATCCAGACCAGCGAGCAGGGGGAGGCACGGGCGGACTTCGACATGAAGAAGAACGAGATCCGACCCAACGCCTTCCGCGACAAGTTTGGAGCCATCACCATAGCGGCGGCGGTCGAGGGCGCTCCTGTTCCCGGTGTGATCGGCACCACCCGGATCATCGCCACGGGTGATTCCATCTTCCTGGACAATGAAATGATCGAGTCGGTCGCCAACCGTGACTTCGCGATTTCCGCGGTCAACTGGTTGCTGGATCGCTCCCATCTCCTGGGTGGCATCGCGCCACGGCCGATGAGGGAGTATCGCTTTCAACTCACCCGCAACCAGCTGTGGTTCGTCACGGCCATCCTGTTGGGTGTCATCCCGGGCACGTCATTGGCGGCTGGAATCATCGTGTGGATCAGGCGCAGGCACTAGGACGTTCATCAGCTGGAAACGGACATTCATTCTGCTTGGCATCACCCTCGGGTTGTTTGCCTACGTCATGGTCTATGAGGTGGAGCATGGCGCGGATGGCGGAACAACGGCGTCTTTCAGCCTGCTTCCGGGTTTCGACCGGGAACAGGTCATGGCCATCGGGCTGGAGACGGGTGGAGAGTCCATCCGGGTCGAGAGAAATGAAGCCGGCAAATGGGACCTGACCGCCCCGGACAGCTATCCTGCTGAAGAACAGGTCCTGAAGATCCTCTTTGATGCCTGCGAGAAGGTGCAGTCGCACAAGCTGGTATCCGCAAAGGAAGTTGAGACGCAGCCGGGCGGTCTGGCCGACTACGGTCTTGAGACCCCCAGGTTCCGGCTGACGATCGAGCAGAAGGACGAATCGCTGGTGGTGGAGGTGGGTGCGGACACGCCTGCAGGCAATTTCACCTACGTAAGGCTGGGGGACGAGGAGCAGCTACACCTCGCGACGTCCCGCTTTGCCAGCATGATCCCGCCCCAAGCGGACCTGATCCGGAGTCGTTCTCTTCTGCTTCTGGGAGAGGATTCCTTTGACCAGCTTGAGATCAAGACGGCCTCGGGCGGGTTTACGGCTGTTCGTGACGACAATGGCGCGTGGCAGATTACGCAGCCGCCACCGGTCAAGCGTGCGGACTCCTACAAGCTGAACCTTCTGGCGGAGAAACTCAGGGAATGGGAGGTCCGGGCCTTTGCAAGGATCGACAGCGAGGAGGCGCTTGAGAAAATCGGCCTGAAGACGCCTGCGGCCGTGCTCACCGTCAGCCGTGATGATGAACCCCTGGCCAGGATCGAGTTTGGAGCCGCCCCGGACGGACAGGAGGGCATGGTCTTCGCAAGACTGGGATTCAAGGGCAATGTGGTCATGACCACCGGCCAGCTGTTGGAGACCCTCAAGCTCCCCTTCTCCGAGTTTCGTGACCGGCGACTCCTCAACATTGATCCAGCGGCGGTCCAACGGGTCGAGGTGGAGAATGCGGAGGAGGCCTTCGCCCTTCAGCGCTGGCCTTACGATCAATGGAAGTTCGTCAACCCGACCAACCTGCTGGCGGATGACCAGTTTGTCTCGCAGATGGTGACCAACCTCACGGCACTGGAGATCATGAGAAACGGATGGGAAAGCGATGTGGTGAGTGACTACCAACCCTTCGGGCTGGCCGAGCCAGTGCAGACCGTCCGCCTGTTTGCCACGACCAACCTGCCTTCGGGTGACCTCACCAACATCCCCTTGGCCACCCTTTCCGTCGGAACCAACACCCTGTCCGGGAAGACCTTCGTGCGCACGGACGAGGCGCCTTCGGTCTACGGCATTGCCACCGGGGTCTATGAAGAGATTGCCACGGACAGGTTTGAACTCCGTGAGCGCCGCATCTGGGATTTTTTCCTGACCAACGTGGTGAGTGTCATCATCGCAAAAGACGGAAAGAGTGTGGAATATCGTCCGAACAAGGACGGGCAATGGAACGTCGGAAGTTCCATGTTGGGTGGTTTCGTGACCACGCTCTTCAGCGTCTGCCAGCTGAAGGCCGAGCGTTGGTTGACCATCGAGCAGGAGGAGATGGCCCGGTTGGGAATCACTCCTGAGGCACACACCGTCGAGATCCAGTTCCAGAAGAATGGAAACATGTTCAACCGCAAGCTGATCATTGGAAAGAAGGCTCCCAGGGGGAATGGCTACGCGGCCACGGTCGTGGATGGCACGGCCGTCGCGTTCGAGATGGACGGCAACCTCTACGGCCTCATCCAGGATTACATGCCACCCCCGAAGTGACCGGCTCCATGCCTCCCGAGAATGAACCGGAAAAGGAGGCGGTCAATGGCCCTGGTGCCGCCCGGAAGCACGGCCTCCCTCGACGGCTGTTCCGCTGGTTTCGCATTCTCGTCCTTGCTGTTGCCCTTGTCCTCACGGGGCTCCTCATCTACCTCAATCAGGTCGGGCTACCCGGTGCCCTGAAGGAGGTGCTGGTCGCAGAGCTGGAGAGCCAGGGTGTGAACCTGGAGTTCGAGCGCGTGCGCCTCAGGTGGTATGAGGGACTGGTCGCGGAGCAGGTCAGCCTCACCCTTCTCAGGTCCACCAACACCCCTTCCTTCGATGTTGATCGCCTGGTCCTTGGGATCAGCGGGGATGCCCTGAAGCAGAGACAGCTGAAGGTGACCGGACTGCAACTGAAGGATGGTTCCGCGGTTGTCCCCTTCATTCCCCAGCCGGGCCTGCTGCGGGACGGCATCACGGTTTCGAACATCCAGGCCAATCTGAAGCTGCTTCCTGACGACGTCTGGGAGCTCGCTCCCTTGAAGGGCCAGTGTGCCGGTGCCACCGTCGAGTTCACGGCATCCATCACCAATGCACCCGCCCTCAGGCACATGAGGAAGCCGAGACGGGAGGAGCAACGTGAGCCCAATTTCATCTGGCAATTCTATGTCGAGCGCACCTTTGACATCATCGAGCAGCTGGAGACCGAGAAACCGCCCGCGCTCTACATTCACCTGGAGGGAGATGCCGCCGACACCAATCACATCCACGCCGCCCTCAGCCTCGACGCACAAGGGGTCAGGACGCCGTGGGGCAATGCTGGCAGGCTGCATTTTTTCCTGCCACTGGAGGCGGATGAAAAATTGCCCGGACTCTTCAATGGACACCTGGACATCGAGCTCGATGATTTCTCCAGCCCGGAGTTGCGTGCCCGGAGGATTGACCTGGAGGCCAATGTGGAACACGCGCTGACGAATCGCATCCCTCACCTGGTAACCGCCCAGATCCAGTTGGCGCAGGCCGCCACGGACTACGGTCGGCTTAGGGAAGGCTCGGTGGAACTCCGCATGCGTTGTGCCCTTGATGGCAAGGGCGTCTGGACCTCCGAGGGTAAACTCGAGGCGAGGGAACTGGTCTCGGATCTGTTCGGTGATGCCGCCATGGGAGACATGCGTTTTGAAGCGAGGCATCGTCTGGATGGCAGTCTGCCCGAAATGGCCAGGCTGGACATTGCCCTCGCTGAAACGAAGACCCACTGGGGAGAGCTCGAGAACCTTTCCCTGCAGTTGTCCACCACCGAGGTCGAGGAACCGCCGGTTCCCATCGAGGGTCTGCCTGAGGCACTTCAGCCCCTGCTGTCCAGGAAGGTGGACTGCCGAATCCGGGCCGGGGAGATCCGCACGGAATGGCTTTCACCCGAGAAGCTGGAACTGGAGCTGGAATGGGATTCCCCGAATTTGCGCATCGGACGCTTGCGGACCGGCTTGTTTGGTGGAGACGTCGATTTATCTCTGGGTCTCGACACCATGAGCCGCGAAGCGAAGACGAAAGGCCTCATCCATTTTGACATCCTCAAGCTCAAGCCGCTCTTCGGACCCAAGACTCAGCAATGGCTCGATCGCTATGCCTTTGACCAGGCCCCTGAAGTCACCGTCCATGGCGCCCGCGCGATCTTGCCGGAATGGCAGCGAATGGGGGAGAAGGATGTCTGGCGTGAGGATCTTCTGCCGACCCTGGAACTTTCCCTGGGTGTGGCGTCCGGACCAGGCGCCTACCAGGGCGTGCCCTTCGACCGGGCATCCACCGACATCTATTTCACCAACCGTTACTGGTTCCTGCCCAACCTGACGATGGAGCGCCCTGAGGGCAGGGCGGTCATCGAGCATGGTTCGGATGAAGTCACACAGGATTATCACTTCAAGATCGATTCCTCCATCGACCCCGGGATCATCGGGCCGCTCCTGTCCGACGGAGCGGTCAAGGTCATGGATGAAATCCAGTTCACGAAGCCTCCGCATGTCAAGGGCACCATCTGGGGCCAATGGAGGGCGCCCGAGAAGACGGGTGCGGATGCCCTCGTTGAGGTGACGAATGTCACCGTCCGTGGAGTTCACTGGGATGGCGTCAAGACACGGATCGCCTATACCAACCAGTTGCTGGTCATCGATGAACCCTTCGTTCACCAGAAGGGAGGAACCGCCCACGGAGGCCGGATGACCATCGAGACCTTCAAGGGTGGGCGCATGACCTTCTCCAACATGGTGAGCCGCATCGACTACTTCGATGTCACGAGGACGATCGGGCCGTTGACGCATGGCGCAGTGGAACCCTACGTCTTCAAGGAGCCTCCCCACGTCATCACCAACGGAACCCTGCCGCTCAACGGTGAGCCCACCACCGACATGCATTTCCAGATCATTGAGGGACACGACTTCGAATGGTGGAAGTTCCACGCGGATGCCATTCGTGGGGATGTCCACTGGGTGACCAACCAGCTGGTGCTGACCAACATGCAGGGTCTGCTCTTTGATGGAGACTTTGCGGGCAGCGCCCACTTCAATTTCGATTACGGAAAGAACGCGGCCATGACCTTCGATTTTGCCAGTACCAATGCGGACTTCGGACTGATCATGACCAACCTCTTCGACTCGACCAACCGCATGACGGGAATCTTCACGGGCCATCTCAATGTGACCAATGCCTTCACCGGGGACATGAACACCTGGAGTGGCTATGGCGATGTTTTGCTGGAGGATGGATTCATCTGGGACATCCCGCTCTTTGGTGGCTTCTCAAAGGTCGCCGAGGCACTGCTCCCCGATCTCGGGACGCCAAGGGTCAATCGCGGTGCGGCCACCTTTGTGCTTACCAATGGAGTCATTCACACCAGTGACATGGCACTGCACGCCAAGAACATCCGATTGAAGTACGATGGGACCGTGGACTTCGACGGCAACCTGGATGCCCGCATGCAGGGCGATCTCTTCCGGGAACGCGGTGCGGTGAAGCAGACCATCGGTTACCTGATGACCCCCTTCACCAAGCTCATGGAGTTCAGGATCTCCGGAACCCTCGCCAAGCCCGAGAAGGAGCCGCTCTACTTCCCCAAGATCTTCCGCGAAACACTCAACCCCTTCTCCTGGTTTGGACGGCTGTTCGACACGGACAAGGAGAAGAAGGAGGAGGATGATTCCCGGGGAGGCTCGGAGGCGCAGAGGGAGGAACAGCTTCGTTAGCTGACGGCCTTGTTGGATCTATTGTCGATGGAAACCTGATCCACGTCTCGCGGGACGACGTCCGTATCGGGTGGATCGAAGAAGGGCAGGTTACGAAGCTTCCGTCTTGCCCGGGTGATTCGTTCCCTCCGGGTTCCTCTTTGACCCTTTCCTGCGTTCACGAGCTCAAGGTGCCGGTCGCGCAGTTCATCGATCTTGTTCTGAACGCGCTGGGTCTCCATTCCTTCGCCGGACCACCAATCCTTTGGAAGTCGTTTGCGGGGAACCGCGCAATAACGCGCCACAATCAGGCTCAGTCCAAGGATTGCGATCACTACCTTGGTGATATCAATGACGGTCATAGGATCCCACCAAGATTCCCTCGAGGTCCGGAAGTGTCCAATGCTCTTTGGACAAATCCTACTCAAGGGCGATCTCAAGCTTGGCTCCAACCTGAAGTCACGGTCTTGCGGCGCATCTGTATATCGAGCTCCTCAAGCCCCCGTTCAAGGAACGGAGGACACCGATCGCCAATCCGGCTGGAGATTCCCAATCTGCGGATTTTCTGCCTGTCCCGCGACCGCGGCTACATCTTCCTCCGTGTCCTTTGTGTCTCCGTGTGAGGACTACTTCCTTTTCATGCGGTAGTGGGAGACGAGCCATTCCTCGCCTTCCTTGTAATTCCACAGCTCCTCGCAGGCCATGTAGAAGACGCGCCAGTAGTTCCAGAACTTTTCCTCCTGCGCGCTACCGTAGGTTTCACGGAAGAGGGCGCGGATCTCGGACTCGTTGGCATCCATGTTCTCCAGCCAGGCCCGGGCCGTGCGGCCATAATGATTGCCCCTCACCTTCCAGTGTTCCTCGAGTTCAAGGTCGTCCTGGAACTCGTAGAAGAGCCGGTCTGCGGGCATCATGCCTCCTGTGAAGAAGTAGCGTGCCATCCAGTCCGTCTCGTCCTTCACCTCGAAGTGGTAGGCATAGTCCCGGTGCGTGAAGATGTGGATGAACAGACGGCCGTCTTCCCTGAGCCATCCGGAGATCTTCTTCAGCAACAGGGCATGGTTCTTCATGTGCTCGAACATCTCCACCGACACCACACGGTCGAACCGGTCGTCGATGTCGAACTGGTTCATGTCACAAGTGATCACGTTGATGTTGTCGAGGCCGCGCTCCTTGGCACGATCCAGGATGAATTTCCGCTGACTGGAGGAGTTGGAGACGGCGGTGATCCGGCTCTTCGGGTAGTGCTCACCCATCCAGAGCGTCAACGAGCCCCAGCCACATCCCAGTTCCAGCACGTCCTGACCGTCCTGAAGGTCGGCACGTTCACT
>CAZKNW010000130.1:0-9227 GCA_964554035.1 uncultured Verrucomicrobiota bacterium | reverse complement strand
TTGAAGAACTGGCGCTCAAGCGGCGCTATGAGGCTCCGTTCATTGAGCTGGCCAAGGGGAATGACGAGTCATTTGGTGATTATTTCGGGCGTGTCATGAAGGCTCGCTCCGACGGTGTCTTCCGTCCCACCGTCTACATCCCTGAGCATTACGAGAAGATCCTCTGGGACTGGTCGCTCAAGGGAGGGCTCGCATTCTCGGAAAAGACCGAGAGCGGGGAGATGAACATGGACCACTATTTCAAGGTCGTGCACCTGGAGCAGGTGGACAGTCCCGACGATGTTTGGGACTCCTGGGACTTCACCGTCCGGGGAGATGATCCTGAGGACGACATCCACGTCCATTCCTTCCTGACCAACCACGTTCCTGATACCGCCGCCACCGTGGAGGAGGCCTTCTACACCACGGGTATCACGATCGACAACAAGGTGATGGTCTCGGGTGACACCAAGTATGACCGGAAGATGATCGAGCATTTTGGTGAGGATGTGGAGGTGATCTTCCATGACTGCCAGCATTTCCCGGGAGGTGTGCATGCGAACTACAACCAGCTCAAGGAGCTGCCTGAGGAGTTCAAGGAGAAGATGTATCTTTACCATCTCTCCGACGGCATGCTGGAGATTGACGTCATCAAGGATGGATTCCTCGGCCTCATGAAGCCGGCTCCGTTTGTCTATGACTTCTAGTTGCTGCTGAAGATTGATTTTCAAGCCCCCGGTTGCTGATGAGTGGCCGGGGGCTTTTTTTGTGTTGGGTAACAGGGTAGGAAAGTCCGGACGTTGGCTCAGCGGGAGCTTCGCCCCACCCGCATTCATGATTCTTATTGAGCCGTTGACCGGGCTTTGGGATTCCGTCATCCCGAAGCCTCCTTGGCTGGCATACCTTCCGCGGCTTGATGTTTATCCCTGCAAGAAACACGGGGCACCTCGCGAAATCCCTTACCGTGGCTGGAACTTTTGAGGACGCATCCCTAATCTCTCACCCCATGAACCTAGTTGAAGCCTTTTCCCTCTCGGTCTCCAAGGCTCCCCAGAAGACGGCTGTCTATTGGGGTGATGACGAAGTCTCGTACCTGACCCTCTTTGCGCAGGCGAATCAGTTGCGCAAGGTCCTCGTGGAGGAATACGGCGTGGGGAAGGGGGATCGGGTTGCCCTCTGGGTGAAGAACTCTCCCGAGTTCATCTCGGCCATGCAGGGTGTGCTCTGGACCGGTGCCGTGGTGGTGCCGGTGAACTGTTTCCTGAAGCCCGACGAGGTGCGCTACATCCTGGAGGATTCGGGAGCGAAGGTGGTCATCATTGATGAAACCTTTGCTGATCCCGCCACCAAGCTGAAGGAGGAGATGGAAGACCTCGGAGTCTGGAACATAGCCAGTTTTGCCAAGGAGCCGGAACCCGCGATCTACGGTGATGCTCCCTGTCCGGCGGAGGAGTCGGATCTTGCCGCGCTGGTCTACACTTCCGGCACCACGGGTAGGCCCAAGGGCGCGATGCTCAGCCACGGCAACTTCCTTCACAATGTGGAGAGCTGCCGCGTTATGCTGGAGGTCTTCGATGGCGATCGCTTCGTCCTGCTGCTGCCCATGTTCCACAGCTTCATGCTGACCGTGTGCAACCTGCTGCCGCTCCTGATCGGTGGATCGGTGGTGCTGATCCGTTCGGTCAGCCCCCTCAAGAATGCCCTTGGCGAAATCATCCGGAACGAGGCGACCATCCTTCCCGCAGCGCCCCAGATCTTCCGGGCCCTGCTGCACGATTCCGTTCCAAGGGAGCTTCCGCTCCGTTTGTGTATCAGTGGATCGGCCCCGCTCCCTTTGGAGACGCTCAATGCCTTTCAGGAGAAGTTCTCGTTTCCGCTGCTGGAGGGCTATGGACTGAGCGAGTCCTCACCGGCGGCCTGCTTCAACCCTCTCCAGGGCCCGTGGGTGGCAGGCTCCATCGGTGTGCCGATTCCCAACGTGGAGCTTTCCATCCGCCATGAGGAGGGAGGGGAACTGCCTGCAGGCGAAACCGGGGAGGTCTGCATCCGCGGCGGCAATGTCATGCAGGGATACTGGCAGCGTCCCGACGAGACCGCCACCGCCATCCGCGACGGATGGCTCTACACGGGGGACATCGGTCACAAGGACGAGAATGGCTACTTCTACATCACTGACAGGAAGAAGGACATGCTCCTTGTCAACGGGATCAACGTCTATCCCCGTGAGATCGAGGAGATCATCTACCAGTTCAACGGCATCAAGGAAACCGCCGTGGTCGGCATGAAGGATTCAAGGAAGGGCGAAATGCCCGTCGCCTTCGTAGTGGGCAATCCGGAGGCGAAGATCGATGTCTCCGCCCTCGGAGTCTTCCTCAAGGAAAAGCTCGCCGCCTACAAGCAGCCGAGGAAGATCGTCGAACTGGAAGCCCTCCCAAGAAACGCGACCGGAAAGATCCTGAAGACGGAACTGCGCAAGCAGTTGGAGGGGTGATGTCTGGAGTCCAAGCACCAGAGGTGCGCTTCAATTCCGGTCCAGAGTGAAACCCTGGGGGGGGTGCTGGTAAAGGAATCAGGCCTGAAGGCCTGAGGCAATGACGTTGCCGGGGTGTCGAAGGAATCAGGAATGTTGGTATCGACGTGGTGGTCAGGTTGTAAGCTTACCCCGATCTGCGCTCGCCTAGAACACTTCTCCGACCAAGGTGCACCGATCTGGAAGGTAGGTGGTTTTTTCCCAGACCTTCCGGAACGTATCGCCGTAGCTGGAGGCGCCTTCGCGGCAGATTCGTAGATAGTCCGGATTGGGGTAGATGTCGTTGCGGATGCGCACGCCACTGGGTTCGCCGGGGCGGCAGGAAAGGATGTAGGCGGGTTTGCGATCCGCTCCGGGCTCCTCGAAGGGCGTCCATTGAACCGGGATCAGGTCGTAGTCGGCCTCCCTCTGGCGAAAGGCCTCGAGATCGGAGAGCTGGATCTGCATGAGGATGCCGTTCAGTTCGTGGTCAGGGGCGGCGGGTTCGACGTTGAGGGCGGCACATTCCAGCTCATTTTTCGACGCCACATAGCGGCTGGGAATGCGTGCCATGGCATAGTTGAAAATACGCTTTCCACCGTAGGCCCGAACAGGGATGGGAGTAGGTGATTCCGTTGACTTTAAGGTTACAGCAGCGGATTCGGCGTTTACAAGGCTTCCATATCCCACCAAAGGCAGGCTGGAATGCCCGGCTCCCGAAAGGAAGCTCAACAGGTCCGGCCAAGGGTAAGGCTGGAGGGGCCATGTGCTTTTCGCATCATTCATGGTAACTTTGTAGCCTGAGGGACGTCGAAGTTGAAAGCCTTCGCGTCAGCAGGATTGAATGAATCCACCCAGTGAATCGTTCAAGGGCTTGGGTGAATATGCGGAAGAATCGAGCGACATTTGAAATGCCGTGGGTGCTGTTCTGTTACCTGGTCCTCGCCGTTGCACCGATGTCGCCGCTCAAAGGCGCTGAGTTCAGTGCCGAAAAGGCCGCTTCTGATTTCAAACCCCTTTTCAGCGAATTCTGCTTCAGCTGCCATTCCGACGATAAGCAGAAAGGCGGATTGAACCTCGAGGAGCTTCTCAGGTCCGGATTTCGTCCCCAGGAGGTGGAGCAGTGGTCCACGATGGTGAAATACCTTGAGACCCGTGAGATGCCGCCCGAGGGCAAGAAGCAGCCCAGCGAGGCCCAGCGTTCACAGATGGTGGAGCTTTCCAAAAGGGTCGTGGAGCACCTGAAGAGCATTGTTGTGGAGAATCCTGGACGGGTAACGGTCCGCCGACTGAACCGCAACGAGTATCAGAACACCATCCGGGATCTCCTGGGTGTGGAGTTCGACGTGAGTGGTGAGTTTCCCGGCGATGAGGTCGGCTACGGCTTTGACAACATCGGTGATGTCCTTTCGCTTTCGCCACTTCTGTTGGAGAAATACCTGGATGCGGCCGAGGTCATTGTGAAGAAGGCGATTGTCACCGACTACCCGCCCAAGCCGAACCGGATCCGTTATGAAGCGGAGAAGATGGAGCGGGGCAACAACGACAGCATCCGGGTGGAAGGCTCGGTGCTTGGGCTCTATCGCGAAGGCGGTGGTCGCCAACGCATCGAGATCAAGGAGGACGGACGTTACCTGCTGCGCATCCGTGCGTCGGGTGACCAGGCGGGACTGGAACCTCCCAAGCTGGGGCTTCGGGTGGAGGGGCAGGAGATCAAGGACTTCGATGTGAGGAACCCACGGCGGGAAATGCGCTACTTCGAGCAGTCGATGGAGCTCAAGAAGGGCACCCATCGCATTGAGCTGGCCTATCTGAACAACTACGTGAACAACGACCATCCCGATCCGCGTCTCCGGGGTGACCGGAACCTGTTTGTCGATTACCTGGATGTCCTCGGTCCGCTGGACAAGCCGCTGCCTGAGCTTCCTGCGTCGCCTCGACTGGTGATCTCCCATCATCCCCAGAAGAAGGAGGAGGCGACCGCATCGAGGAAGGTGATCCGCCGATTTGCCACGCGTGCCTACCGACGTCCGGTGACGGATGCCGAGTTCAAGCGCCTGATGCAGCTCTACTCGATGATCCGCAATGACGGGGGAAGCTTCCTTGAGGGTGTCCAGTTTGTTGCCCAGGCCGTTCTGACATCGCCCCATTTCCTGTTCCGCTGGGAGCTGGATCCGGCGAAGGAGGGCTCCGGCTTCCGGAGCCTGGGAAGCCATGAGATCGCGTCGCGGCTTTCTTACTTTCTCTGGAGCAGCATGCCCGACGACACGCTTTTCGAGCTGGCGGACAAGGGTGTCCTGGAAAAGCCGGGCGTCATTCGCGAGCAGGCGATGCGCATGCTCAAGGATCCCAAGGCGGAGGCGCTGGTCAGGAACTTTGGAGGGCAGTGGCTCCAGGTGCGCAACCTGAAGGAGATGACGCCGGATCCCGAGCGCTTCCCGTCGTTCAGCGAGGAGTTGCGGACCGACATGCTGGAGGAGACCTTCCGCTTTCTCGGAGAGGTGCTGCAGAACGACCGGAGTGTCATGGAGTTGCTGGATGCGGATTTCACCTACCTGAACGAGAGACTCGCCCGTCACTATGGGATCGAGGGTGTTAAGGGTGAACAGTTCCGTCGTGTCGCCCTCAAGCCGGAACATCACCGGGGTGGCATCCTCACCCAGGCCAGTGTCCTGACCATCACCTCGAACCCGACGAGGACCTCTCCCGTGATTCGTGGCAAGTGGATCCTGGAGCAGGTACTGGGCACGCCACCACCACCACCACCGCCCAATGTCCCTGAGCTGGAGGAGGGTGAGAAGGTCGATCAATCCGCTTCGCTTCGTGAACGTCTCGAGGTGCATCGGTCCAACCCGGATTGCGCCGTCTGTCACAACAAGCTGGATCCCTTGGGTTTTGCCCTGGAGAACTACGATGCCATCGGCGCGTGGCGCGATTACGAAGGTCCCTTTCCCATTGATCCTTCCGGTGAACTCCCGGGGGGAGAGAGTTTCGATGGCGCGGGAGACCTGAAGAAGATCCTCAAGTCACGTGATGATTTTGTCCGGGCCTTTGCCCGTAATCTCCTGACCTATTCCCTCGGTCGAGGCCTTGAATACTACGATGAGGCGGTGGTCGATCAGGCTTGCAATACCCTGAAATCGAACGACCATCGAGTCTCAGCTCTGATAGCCGCGATCGTGACCAGTCGGCCTTTCCTGAATCGAAACATCGAAACAGCAGCCCAATGAAGACAAGCACACTATCCCGTCGCACGCTCCTCCGGGGCATGGGAACCGCTATGGCGCTCCCCCTCCTGGATGTCATGAAGCCCGCCGCCTTCGGTGCCGCCAAGTCAGGTGCCCCCATGCGCATGGCCTTCATGTTCGTTCCCAATGGCGTGCATCTGGAGCGATGGACCCCCAAGACTTTTGGAGCCCGCTTTGATCTGCCCTATGTCCTGGAGCCGCTCGCTCCGGTGAAGAACGACCTGATGGTGCTGACAGGCCTGACCCACGACAAGGGGCGTTCCAATGACGATGGCCCGGGCGATCATGCACGTTCCGCCGGTGTCTTCCTGACCGGTTCCCAACCCCTGAAGAGTGAGGGTTCCCAGATCCGCGTCGGTGTTTCCGTGGACCAGGTGGCAGCCCGCTTTCTAGGTGCCGATACCCGCTTTGCCTCGCTGGAGATCGGATCCGAGCGTTCGAGGCAGGGTGGCAAGTGTGATTCAGGCTACAGCTGCGCCTACTCCAACAACATCTCGTGGCGTGATGCCGATACCCCCCTGACCAAGGAGATCAATCCGCGCGCCGTTTTCGAGCGGCTGTTTGGGGATTCCTCTTCTGGCATGTCCAAGGAACAGATCAAGCGCCGGGCACGTCGACAGAGTATCCTCGACTTTGTCATGGAGGATGCCAGGTCCCTGGATTCCAAGGTCAGCGGTTCGGACCGCCAGAAGCTGGATGAATACCTGACCGCCGTTCGTGAGATCGAGCAGCGTATCGAGCAGGCGGAGCAGCAGAACGACCGCAAGCCCATCCGGATGCTGGGTGAGCTTCCAGACGGTATCCCCAATTCCTATGAGGAACACCTCAGGCTGATGGGAGACATGATGGTCCTTGCCTTCCAGACCGACACCACCCGCGTTGCCTCGTTCATGCTGGCCAATGCAGGCAGCAACCTGAGCTATCGTCCGATCGGTGTCAGCGACGGGCACCATGCTCTTTCCCATCACCAGGGTGATCCGGAGAAGCTCGACAAGATCTCGCGCATCAACCGCTTTCACGTCCAGCAGTTCTCCTACGTCCTGCAGAGGCTCAAGGCCATTCCGGAAGGGAATGGAACCCTTCTCGACAACTGCATGATTGTCTACGGGTCCGGAATCAGTGACGGCAACAAGCACAACAACGAGAACCTACCCGTGCTGGTGGCAGGGGGCGGGCAGGGAAGTCTCCTGACCGGACGTCACGTCCGCGTGCCCCAGGAGACTCCGATGTGCAACCTGTTCCTTTCCCTGCTTCAGCGTGCTGGCGTTCCGGCCTCGTCCTTTGGCGACAGCACCGGCACCCTGCGTGGCCTTGAGGGCTGAGATGGGCCGCCTGATTCTATCGGTGCTGTTCCTCCTCGGCGCATGTGCTGCGACGGCGCAGGAGTCACTTCCTCCCCTTGAAAGCCTGATCCAGGAGCTGCAGGAGGGAGGCAAGCAGGAACGCCGCGACGCCGCACGCCTACTGGCGACCATGGGGCCTGAAGCCGCCCCGGCAACTGCCGCACTGGTGAAGGGCCTCCGTGATGACGACACCCAGGTCTGGTTTCACTCCGTCACAGCCCTTGCCAACATCGGTCCCGCCGCCGGCATGGAAGCCGTTCCCGCCCTGATCCGTGGATTTGACGATGGAAGTCGTTACGAGGAACAGGTTCGTTTTCGATCCGCACATGCTCTGGCGCGGATGGGTGCCAAGGTGATTCCCGCACTGAAGGAGACCATGAAATCGAGCGACCCTGAGGATCGTCTTGGAGTCTGCATGTCACTTGGGGGAATGGGCGAGGATGCCAAGGCGGCGCTCGATCTTCTTGAGCATGCACTCTCGGATCAGCAGGACTTTGTAAGGGTGGGTGCCGCGGAGGCCCTTGGTGCACTTCAGGAGTTGTCCATCCCTGTGCTTTCCAGGTCACTCAGGAGCGACAACCCCATCGTGGTCGAATCATCGGCCATGGCTGTTTACAAACTGGGTGAGGCCGGAAAGAAACTGGGTTCCGACCTCATGAAGGTTTTCAGCAAGCAGAAGGTTGTGCTGACCCAGGTCGCCCTTCTTCATGCGATGGCCGCGGTGGGTGTTCCTGCCTCGGAGATGGCGCCGCTGGTCACGGGAGCGCTTTTGTCCAAGGAGGTGCCCCTGCGCGACGCCGCTTTCGATTCACTGCTCTACCTGCGCGAGGATCCGGCTCCGGTGCTTCAGATCCTGAAGCAGTGGCTTTTGGAGGGTGCCGATCAACGCCGTAACCTCGCCTGCGAGGCGCTGGCGGTTCTCGGTGAATCCGCCAGGCCGGTGGTGCCGCAATTGATGTCGGTTGCCATCAAGGTCTCCGACCATGGGGAACAGCCATGGGCCACCAATGCGCTGGTTCGCGTCGGGAAGGCATCGGTTCGTCCTCTGCTGGGGATCGCCGAGTCGCTTCAGGAACCGGCTGTCGGAGACGAGTGGTGGATTGCCTCTGTTTCCAGTATCGGTCCCCAGGGATTGCCTCAGGTGCAGGGCATGTTGAAGTCGGACAAACCAACGGCCCGTCATGCCAGCCTTGTCGTGATTGATGGCATGGGCGTCTTTGGCAAACCAACCCTCCGTGCGGTGCAGAAGGCCCTCTCGGACCAGGTGCCTTATGTGAGAGCGGCGGCTCTGAAGGCGCTCTACTCGGTGGGAACCGACAACGAGACCATGCTGACCTCCGTCGGTCGTTTCCTCAGGACGGGTGATACGGTCCTGCAGGTTGCCGCCGCGAAGGTGGTGCAGAGGATGGAGGAAGGGGCATCATTGGTGGTGGAGGACCTTCTTGATGCCCTGGACAATGAGGATGCCACATGTCGATTGGAACTGGTGCGGGCACTGGGTGCCGTCGGAAGGGGAGCCGGTAGTGCCGTTGGTAGACTGGGCGAGCTGGCTGGCAAGTCGAAGCCGGACCTGCAGCGTGAGATCCTGAGTGCCTTTGCATCGATTGGACCGGAATCCACAGCAGCACTTCCCGTGACAATGAAACTGCTGGAGGGTGGAGATCAGGATCTGGTTCTTGCCGCGCTGGAGGCCCTGGCCCAATCCGGTACCAGTGCCTACGAGGCGACCCCGGCGATTGAGAAGCTTTACGAACAGGGAGATGCCTCGATGAATGCGGTGGCCCTGCCGACCCTCGTCCGGATTGCCAAGGACCGGCTTCAACAGAGGGACAGGATCCTGGAAGCGCTGGCTTCTGATTCCGTTGAGCTTCGCCATGCGACGATCGAGACCTTGGGTGAGCTGCGGATCAAGATGGAGCCGGTGAATGAGAAACTGGTCACCATGCTGGAGAACAAGGAAGATCAGGAAGAGGTGATTTCCACCCTGCGTCGGATCAATCCGAGATCGCTGGATCTGCTGGTCAAGACCCTCGACAGCAAGGATCCAAGGGTGCGCCTTTATGGCGTGGAAGCCATCACCGGCATCGGACGTTCCGCCAAGGAACTCGCTCCCCGCATCCGGGAAATGGCCGGAGATCCGGATGAGTA
>CAZKNW010000129.1:0-9276 GCA_964554035.1 uncultured Verrucomicrobiota bacterium | reverse complement strand
AAGCCAGAGTGGAATCGCAGCGATCTTGAAGATCGTCCATAGAAACAGGAGGGAAGGCGCAAAGACGCAGAACCCGATCGCAAGACCGAAGTAGAAGGCCTTTCGACTCGAAGGCAGTCCGGTCAGCATGGCCATCGCCATGAAATAGAAGATCATCAGGAGCGCCAGCGCATCCCAATGGAATGCCAGATGAAACGCGCCCACCGCACCCCCCGAATAAAGACAGGCGGACCAGAAACCCAGTCCGCCCTGATTACCGAGGATGGATTCCTCCCGTCCCTCCAACACATCATCTGAGTTCATGCATCATCCTTTCTCTCGTTTGATTTGATCACCGCAACCCGTTGATCAATCTACGAGAAATGGGACGGCATTCTTTCAGGTTGGGAGAGAACCGCTCATAGGAAGTTCATCCGGGTAGGGCCCGTCGCTCCGCGCGGGCCTGTGCTGCGTAGCGGCCTGAGTTCTGAAGCGAATGGAAGCCAAGCCCGGGCGCTCACGGAGTGATCGCCCTACCCCAACACTACGACAGGATCTCCTTCACCACGTTTCCGTGGACATCCGTCAGGCGGAAGTCACGACCTGCATAGCGATAGGTGAGCTTCTCATGGTTGAGCCCGAGGAGATGGAGAATGGTGGCATGGAAGTCATGGATGTGCACCTTGCCATCCACGGCTTCATAGCCGTAGTCATCGGTAGCACCGTGGGAGAGACCGCCCTTCACACCGCCACCGGCCATCCACATGGAAAAGCCCTTGGCGTTGTGATCACGTCCATCATTACCCTGGGCATGAGGTGTCCTTCCAAACTCTCCACCCCAGATCACCAGGGTGTCCTTGAGCAGGCCACGGTTCTTCAGGTCCTTCAGCAGGCCGGCAATCGGCTGGTCGGTCTGGCCGCAGTTTCGTTCCAGGTCGGCCTTGAGGTTCCGGTGCTGGTCCCAGTTGCCATGGGTGATTTCAACGAATCGCACACCCGCTTCCACGAAGCGACGCGCCAGAAGGCACTGGCGGCCGAAGTCGTCGGTCTGCTGGTTTCCGATGCCATAGAGTTCCTTGGTGGCCTCGGTCTCTCCGGATAGATCCATCAGACCGGGAACCTCACTCTGCATGCGGAAGGCCAGCTCATAGGATTCGATCACGCCCTCGACAGCCGGATTGTAGCTGTCACGCGCCAGCTTCGACTGGTTGAGGTTCTGGATCAGGTCCAGCTGGACGCGCTGGGCATTCCTGGGAAGTCGTTCGTTCTCGATGTTGCTGACCTGTGCCCGTGAGATCGGGAGTCTTTCACGACCAATGGGTGTACCCTGGTAGATGGCCGGAAGGAAGGCGCTGCCATAGTTCCTCGAACCTCCGACACCATTGGCGGGGCTCAAGGTGATGAAGCCGGGCAGGTTCTCATTCTCCGTTCCCAAACCATAAAGGGTCCATGCTCCCAACGAAGGACGCACAAACTGGAAACTGCCGGTATGCATCTGGACGAAGGCCTGCGGATGGTTGGGCAGGTCCGTGTGCATGCCCCGGAGAAGGCAGAGATCATCGGCCATCGTCGCCACGTTCGGAAACAGCTCCGAGATCTCAAGCCCACCCTGCCCATGCTTGCTGAACTCCCATGGCGAACCGAGAAGGTTGGCGCTGCCGCGATAGTTCACCTGCTTGCCGTTGTCCTTCGTGAGGATCGGCTTGTGGTCAAAGGTGTCCATGTGTGAGGGCGCTCCCCGCATGCAAAGGAAGATCACACGCTTGGCCCTGGGTGTGAAATGGGGTGCCTTGGGCGCCAACGGATTCTGCTGCGCCGCCATGGCGGAGAGCCCCGCGAAGGCCATGTAGCCAAAGCCCCCTGAAAGGGTCTTCAGCATCGAGCGACGGCTCAGGGAAAGCGGATCGGAATCAAATGTTTTCATGATGTGTCTCCGTGGAAATCAATCAGTTCAAGTAGCGGAACTCAGCACAGGCAAGGAGCGCCTGACAGAAACTGACACCCACCAACTGACGGGCTGCCACCTGTCCCCTGCCCTCTTCGCGCAGGGTGGCGTTGAAGTCCTCGATGAATTTCCGGATGGAGTCCGTCTCCTCGGGAGTGGGCTTTCGACAGAGCGCCATTTCAAAGGCGAGTTCCAGCCGCTTCACCGGATCCTCAATCCCGCTGTCGGCAAGCCGCCTCGTGAATCCAGCAGCCTGCTGCACGACAAACTCGCTGTTGAGCATATACAACCCCTGGGCAGGGACCGTGGTTTCCTCACGCACACCCGTCACGAGGCTGGGCTCGGCAAAGTCGAACAAGGCGAGGGACTCGGGAACCATGTCCCGGATGATGGGAAGGTAAACCGAGCGCGCATTCGGCTGCAGGGTCTTTGGATCCACGAAGCGAAGCCGGGCCAGGTTGCCTTCACCCACCTTGGCGACCGGAGAGGCGTTGGGGGCCTCGATCTCCAGGTTCCCCGAGATCGCCAGCATGGCGTCACGGATCGACTCCGCATCCAGACGCCTCTGGCTCATGCGCCAATGAAGGCGGTTTTCAGGATCCTTCTCGAAATTGGCGAAGTTGTATTCCGATCCCAGCTGGTAGGTCCGGGTCATGACGACCTGTTTGATGAGCGACTTGATCGACCAGCCATTTTCCATGAAGGACATCGCAAGGTAATCCAGGAGCTCCGGGTTGCTGGGTAGTTCACCCATCGCTCCAAAGTTGTCCACACTGGCAACGATCCCCTTTCCAAAGAGATGGTGCCAGACGCGGTTGGCAAAGACACGGGCCGTCAAGGGGTTGGTCTCCGAGGTCATCCAGTGCGCCAGTTCCTTGCGCCCGCTGTAGCGATTGGGGATCTCTGGCTCATTGCCATCACTCAGGATCGTGACAAAGCCACGTTCCACTGGATCACTGGGTTTATCCACCTCGCCACGGATCAGGATCCGGGCATCGCTAACGCGTGAACGATCCTTCACACCCATCGCCATCTGTCGCGGGATGCCAAGCTCATCATACTGGGACACCTCCGCCTCGAGGGTGCCGATCTGTGTTCCAAGGCGCAGCAGGTCGCGCCGCCTGTCGGAAGCCTCCTGGGGATCCATGTTCGATCCACCAAAGCGGGACCGGCGCAACTGGGCCTGGATCTCCGCCCTTTCCCGGGTCAGGGTTTCGAGGCGATCGTTCATCGCCTGAAGCTCGGAGGGAGTCCTGAGTCGGCTCAGGTCCACCTCTTCCGAATCATCATAGATCGGAAGGAGGTCCGACGGACGATTGTTTCCCAGCACCTGCGGCGTCCCATAGTAGGTCTGGGTGCTGAGGAAGATGCCAGCCAGGGAGTAGTAATCCTTGGTCGGGATGGGATCGAACTTGTGATCGTGGCAGCGGGCGCAGGCAACGGTCAGTCCCAGCATGGCCTGGGACATCGTGTCGATCTGCTCATCCGCCACATCCATGGCAAACTGCCGGATGTTTCGCTCATTGAGCGACTTGGTACCGATGGCCAGAAACCCGGTGGCAATCAGGTTCTCATTCCGGTCCGCCTGATCCGTGGAGGTAATCAGGTCCCCCGCAAGCTGCTCGGTAACAAACTCGTTGTAAGGCTTGTCCGCGTTGAAGGCATCGATCACGTAGTCCCGGTAGCGCCAGGCATGCGGAAAGGTGAAGTTGGATTCCTTTCCGGACGATTCCCCATAGCGGGCGACATCCAGCCAGTGTCGACCCCACCTTTCTCCAAAGTGCTTCGAGGAAAGCAGGTCATCCACCACCTTCTCAAAGGCATCCGGAGAGGTGTCCGTGACGAAAAGGTCCACCTCCAGAGGCGTGGGCGGCAGGCCGATCAGGTCGAAATAGACCCGACGAATCAGGGTGCGCTTGTCGGCATCCGCCACCGGTTCCAATCCCTTGGCCTCAAGCCCAGCCTTGATGAACCGATCGATGTCAGTCCTAGCCCAACTGGGATCGGCATTCGTAGGAGGCTGCTTCTTCACCGGTTTCTGGAAAGCCCAGAACTCCTTTGCCTTGTCCCAGTCAATCTCCTTCCGGGCCAAGGTCTCAAATCCATTCTCCACCCTGGGATCCGGAGCACCCATCTCCACCCATTTCACAAAATCAGCCACCACGCTTTCCGGCAACTGCTTCTTGGGGGGCATCTGGAGATCCTCGTTGTCGTAGCGGATGGCCTCGATCAGCAGGCTTTCCCTTACATTTCCGGGAACCACGGCATGCCCGGAATCACCACCCAACAGGAGGGCGTCCTTGCTGTCCAGGGCCAGTCCGCCCTTGAGGGTGTCCTCAGCGACTGAATGGCACCGGTAACAGTGCTCCACCAGGACTGGTCGTATCTTCTTCTCGAAAAAATCCAGCTGATCCGGACTCAACCCGCCATGGGGGTCCTTTTCCGCAGCCACAACCACAAGGGGCAGGCCCATCATCAACCCAATCAGGAAAGTCTTCATGTTCTTCGTGCTCTTCATGGTCAAAGCCGGATGTGATGGAGGACGGAACAATCCTCATGTCGGTTACAACAGGCGGGCGCATTCTCCACCAGGACGGCCAATCAGTCATAAAATCCATTGATCAAGGCCTGCAATTGCAGTGTATTGGGTGCATCGGAAATTACCTGTTCCAGCACAAGACCCGCGAGGAAATGAAGCCTTCCAACATCCAGGCAGCTTCATTGCTGCTCAACCTTGTCCTGATCTGCGTCATCGCCTTCAAGCTTGTTCCCAAGCCGCAAAGCGGACAAACGGAACCCACCTTCACCTCGGATGAGCAACCGACAGCACTCTCCTCCGGGTCTTCTTCAGACAAGCCCGGGGCCGGTGCACCCTCCCTCATGGAGAAGGTCTCCTCTGAGCTGGACCCTGCCAACGAATCCATTTCCCCCAAGCAGTTTCACTGGAGCCAGCTGGAGTCTCCCGACTTCCGGGTCTACATCGCCAACCTCCGTGCCATCGGCTGCCCGGATCAGACCATACGGGACATCATTGTATCTGAGGTCAATGCACTCTACATGCCGAAAATCATGGAACTCACCCATGGCTCGGATGAATACTGGAAGCACGATCCATGGCAGACCTCAAAGGGAGAAGATGAAAAAGCAATGGAGGCCATTCAGAAGGAAAAGTCGGAACTGCTGAACCAATTACTCGGTCACGCGGAACATCCCGCTGCTTCCTCCGACAACTTCCTTGGGCAGCTCTCATACCTGCCTGAAGAAAAACGCGAGCAGGTCAACAAGCTATTCAAGGACTACACTGAGGAACGCAATGAGGTCTTTGCCAAATCGAAGGGACAAATACTCCCAGGCGACCAGGCAACCCTGAAAAGGATCTACGAAAAGCACCTTGAAAAGCTGTCAAACATCCTATCACCAACTGAACTTCTCGACTGGGAAGTCCGAAATTCGCCCATGGCCAAACAAATGAGATTCAATCTAAGTTGGTTTGGGCCGAACGAGGACGAATTCAGGAAGGTCTTCAGCGTTCGAAAGGAACATGGCCTGGATGAATTTACACAGCGATACCCTGACGGTTCGCTTGAGGATCCCGACATGGAAAAGGCATTCAACGAGTCACTGCTCAGGGAACTTGGTCCCGAACGATTCCAGAAATATGCGCGCTCCCAGGACTTCGGCTACCAGAGACTGGATCGACTGATCTCCCGAACCGACCTGCCGGAATCCCTTGTCGACGAGGTATGGGACATGAAGGAGTCGATCACCCGGGCCAAGGAGAAGATCCTCAATAATGAAAACCTCAGCGACGAGGAAAAGTCCGCCGCCCAGGACGAGGTCATCAAGGAAGCGGAATCGACCCTGAAAGCCAAGCTGGGCAATGAGGTCTTCGAGATCTACAAGTCCACCGGCCATCCCATCTGGCTGAGATGACCCTATGGAGTGCGGCAGCCCTCTGCCGCTTTTGGTACCAGCCGGAACATCGCAATCCCATTTAGGCTTCTCCACCTCCCGGGAAACTCCGCATGCGTTGCTGAAAAAGCTGGAGAGGGCTCCAGCACTCCAAAATACTCCTCCCTACCGGTGCCTGATCCCGTCTCCCTCTGGAAAACAGCATGATGTGGTTGTAGATTCTATGGAGTGCGGCAGCCCTCTGCCGCTTTTTGGTACCAGCCGGAACATCGCAATCCCATTTAGGCTTCTCCACCTCCCGGGAAACTCCGCATGCGTTGCTGAAAAAGCTGGAGAGGGCTCCAGCACTCCAAAATACTCCTCCCTACCGGTGCCTGATCCCGTCTCACAGTTCCAATCCCTGCTTAAAGCGGATGTCCCCCATCTGTCACTGGCGCCCATGCAGGATGTGACGGACCTGCCTTTCATGCGGCTCATGCACCGCTACGGTGGACCCGATGTCTTCTTCACCGAATACTTCCGGGTGCATGCGGACTCCGTCCTGGAGAAATGGATCACACCTTCCATCACGGAGAACGACACAGGGATCCCCGTCGTGGCCCAGATGATCGGGAACCATATTCCCTCTCTCGTCCGCACGGCGAAGCAGCTGGAGAAGCTCAACGTGGCCGGCATCGACCTGAACCTCGGCTGCCCGGCGCCCGTGGTCTACAAAAAGTGCGCGGGCGGAGGACTGCTCAGGGAGCCCAAGCGCGTCGATGGCATCCTGGAGGCCCTGCGCGACAACGTCACCACCCACTTCACCGTCAAGACCCGCATCGGGTTTGCCGACGCTTCGGTCTGGGACGAAATGCTGGAGGTCTTTGCACGACACAAGATCGACCTCCTGACGGTGCACGGGCGCACTGTGAAGGAGATGTATCGCACCGAGGTGCACTACGACTACATCAAGATGGCCATCGATGCCCTATCCTGCCCCGTGGCCGCCAACGGCAATGTCTACTCGGCACAGAAGGCGGCTGATGTGATCAGCGAGACCGGAGCAGCCGGACTCATGATCGGACGTGGTGCCATCCGCAATCCATGGCTCTTTTCACAGATCCGCGACCATCGTGAAGGACGTCCCGCCTTTGTCCCGAGCGGACGCGATGTCCTTGGCTACATTCGGGATCTCTATGAATCCGTGAAGCCCGATCACCTGATCGAGGAGAAGTACGTCCAGAAGATGAAGAAATACATGAACTTCATCGGCATCGGCATCGAACCCACCGGCGAATTCCTCCACCAGATCCGCCGGGCGAATACCGAGAAGGGCTTCTTCGAAATCTGCGAAAGCTTCCTCGATCACGACGAACCCACCCCGCTGGAACCCTTCACCCCTCCCCTGCCCAAATCGGACGTCATGGCGGGAACCCATCGCTAGCGATAGAAGCGCGGACTGAGAAGAGGAAAAGAACCCACCTGGTTTCGGGGCCAGGAACCAAGCGCAAAAGCGGGACGCGGCCCCGCACTCCAGGACCCTCCGGGCATTTTCTTAAACGAAGGGGTAGCCGAAAGCGCGACAGCGTCGTGGAGTGCGCCGTCGCGTGGCGCTTTGGCATCACATCCGGACTGACCAAGAGCTCATTACCTCACACAAACGAAGCGTCTATGGCGCTCTAATACCCCGCCTTGGCGACGCATTGCTTCATCTTCTGCAGACCGGTCCTGGCGGCTTCCAATGCAGGCTTGGCCCAGTAGTCCTTGTTGAAGACCTCAAGGGACAGGACGGGAGAAGCTCCCACGGCTGTGAAGATGTGCAGGATTTCGGAGATCGGTGCTATGCCGTCGCCGGGATAGACGCGATCGGCATCCTTGATGGTCTCACGCGGAGGATCGGCCGGGTAGTCGTTGAAGTGAAAGACCTGCATCGCCTGGGCGCTGAGGAGGCGGAGACCGTTGATGTCGCTGCCACCCTTGTAGGCATGATAAACGTCGCCGAGGAAACAGGCCTTCGGGTGAGCGGCGCGGATGGCGATATCGATGGCGGTGCTGATCTTCCCGATGATCGGATGCCCACCCCACATTTCAATCTGGGGGATCACACCCATCTTCACGCCCAGCTCCAGTAGCTGATGGTAACGCTCGGCGGCCGCATCCAGCTCGACAACCTCTCCCCGCTTGGTTCCGGCAGGAGGAGCAGCAATGCGGATTCCTCCCAGCTGGGCGATGGTGTCCATGTCCCGCTTGGCTTCCTCGAAGCCTGACTTGCGCTTCTCATCATCATTGGTGATCCATGCCGCAAAGCCGATGGCGCTCTCGACCGTCAAACCATGATCATCGATGCGCTTCCTGAGGTCCTTGAGCTTGCCGCCCTTCTCCACGTAGGCGTTGATCCTCCGGAACCATGGCTCAATGGCATCGTAGCCCGCCTTGCCAGCCACCTCGATCTCCTCCGCGGCATCGAGTTCCTGACCGCGGATCGTCGACATGTTCAGGCACATCTTGAAGCCACCCTTCTTCTTGTGATGGTCGGCCTGGACAGTGGCGAGCCCTGTGGCGCCAGCGGCAAGGAGTCCGGCACCGATGGCCTGACGACGGTTCAAACGGGAGGAGGAGTTTTCTATATTCATGGGATTTAGTAGACGACGAGCAGTCCCTTCATCAAGGCCCAGTGTCCTGGATAGGTGCACATGTAGGGATACTCACCGGGAGTGGTGGGGGCATTGAAGGTGATGGAGTCCGATTGGCCGGGGTTCACGACCGAAGTGTGGACAATCACATCGGGGCTGTCAGGCACGTAGTGCTTCTGGGCGGCCTTGGGATCCGCCAGCATCTGCATGGAGGCATTGCCCACCTTCTGATAGCCGGCCGGCTTCACAAGGACCCAGTTGTGCGGCATCGCGGGATCGGTATTCTTCATCGTGATGGTCAGGCGTTCCCCTGCCTTTGCCTTGATCTTGAGTGTGTCGTATCTCAGCCCCGTGACACCCTTGATCAGGATCTCCCTGCCCTTGTCATTCTTCGGGGTCTCCTTCTTCTTCACGGGGGCGGGATCAAAGATCCGAAGGGTGATGAAGTCCGCCTTGCCGGCAACCAGAGGACGCGCGTTGGGGAAACCGGTAAAGGCTTCACCCAGGCGAACCACCGTTGGAAACATTTCTGTGCTGAACTTCACCCCGTCCTTGAAGGTCAGGTGAAGGCGCAGGTGCATCTGCATGGCTGTCTGAAGAGCAGGAATCTCAAGGAAGAGGGAACGTCCTTCATTGACGAGATGGGCCGAGGTGACCGGCAGGTGATCATGCCCCAGCTTCTCGGGCTGCCGGATGGAAAACTCATGGGAGCCGTATCCGTCCGAGTATTCGTAATGCAACTCCCCAGTTACTCAAGAGGATGGCACTTGGCTCACCAAACATCGCTGCCTTCGCGTATTGCTCAACTGCTGCTTCGCATTGCTGTTT
>CAZKNW010000128.1:0-9292 GCA_964554035.1 uncultured Verrucomicrobiota bacterium | reverse complement strand
CCAACCACCTCTTGAACCATTTGGCCACCCGAGGTGTGAGCCTCGTTTTGTTGTAGAGGTCGCCGACTTTGCGGATAGCCTCTCCCTGGGTGGGGTAAGGGTGGATGGAGTTGGCGATGGCGCCCAAGCCGATGCCGTTGCTCATGGCGATGGCGAGGGAGCCGATCATGTCGCCGGCGTTGGGGGCGACGATGGTGGCCCCGAGGATCTTGTCCTTTCCCCTTTTGGTGTGGATTCGCACGAAGCCCTCGGTCTCGCCTTCCAGTATGGCCCGGTCCACGCCGGACATGGGTTGGGTGAAGGTGTCGATCGGGATGTGACGCTGGTTTGCCTCCCTTGGGGTCAGTCCCACCTGCGCCAGTTCGGGTGAGGTGTAGGTGCACCAGGGGATGATGAGGTCGCTGTGCCGGGTGCGGCCCAGGAAAAGGGCGTTCCTTACCACGGCGCGTGCCATGAAGTCGGCGGCATGGGTGAACTTGTAGGGAGAACAGATGTCGCCAGCAGCATAGATGTTGGAGTTGCTGGTCCTAAAGTAGTCGTCGATGGCCACGCCAGATGGAGAATAGTCCACTCCGACTTTCTCCAGATTCAGTCCTTCGACATTGGGAGTCCGCCCTGTGGCCACGAGCAACTGATCCACCTCTTCGCGGTAATCCTCTTCGATGTCGTTGCCCTCAAGGAAGATGGCCCCGCTGCTTCCTTGTGACACCCTCAGGTCCTTTCCTCCAGCGCGGACCAGGACTCCATCCTTTTCCATGGAGGTCTGGATGATGTTGGCGGCCTCCTGGTCCTCCCTTGGCAGGATGTGGCCATCGCTGCTGATCAGCGTCACCTTCGAGCCGAAGCGTGCGAAGGCCTGGGCCATTTCACATCCGACCGGGCCACCTCCAATGACGCCGAGACGCTTGGGCAACCGTGATAGGGAAAACAGGGTTTCATTGGTGAGGTAGTCCACCGAATCGAGACCCTTGATGGTGGGGGCAGCTGCCCTTGCGCCTGTGCAGAGGACCGCCTTCCTGAAGTGAAGCTTCTTCCCATCCACCGCAACGATGCTGGAGTCGAGGAAGGAGGCCTGTCCGAGGAAGACATCGATGCCCAGTTTGGTGAATCGTTCAACGGAGTCGTGGTGGCTGATCCTGGCGCGCAGGGCACGCATGCGCGCCATGGTCTCCCCGAAATCCAGCTTGATGTCGCTATCGATCCTGACGCCGAAGCGTGAGGCATTCCTGACGTGAGCCATTGCGCGAGCGGCACTGATGATGCCCTTGGAGGGAACGCATCCGACGTTCAGGCAATCCCCTCCCATGAGGCCACGTTCCACAAGGGCCACCTTCGCGCCGAGTCCGGCTGCCGCCGCTGCCGTGACCAGTCCGGCTGTACCCGCCCCGATGACCACCAGGTTGTATTTGGAGGCCGGCTCGGGATTGGTGTAGTCGGTGGGATGAACATGGGATTCCAGCTTCAGGTTGTGTTCATCCTTGGGTTCCAGGGATTTCAGATAACTCATCGGGAAATGTCTCCTTCCTCCCGGGAATCTCGCACAGAAACCGGTTTTCCGAAATGGGTCATGACCTTGCGTGAGGCAAGCGGGAAAAGCCCGAGGAGAACGAAGGCGACGAGCAGCTGGGGCGTGAGTATCCCTGAAGCGCCCTGTTTGGCGAGGGTCTGGAGGGACGGAACGGAGGAACCTGCGTAGACATAGACCGCCGTTCCAGGAAGCATTCCCAACTGGCTGACCCACCAGAAGGTGGATGTGCGTATGGGGGTGAGTCCCATCACCAGGTTGATCACAAAGAAAGGTACGACGGGAATCAACCGCAGACTGAATAAGTAGAATGCTCCTTCCTGCTCGAGGGCCGAATTGAACTTCTTCAATCGGGTGCCGAACTTCCGCTGGACCGTATCCCTCAGGAAGAAGCGGCTGATGAGAAAGGCGATGGTGGCTCCAGCGGTGGAGGCAAGACTCACCAGCACCAGGGCTGTTGGAAATCCGAAGAACCAGGCCATGACCAGTGACATGACGGCCGCGCCAGGCAGGGATAGGCCGGTCACGGTGACGTAGAGGAGAAAGGCCATGGCCGCGAGTCCCCATGGATTGGATGAATGGTACTGCCGGAGGGCCTGCTCCCGGGAAGCCAGGTGATCCAGCGTGAGAGCGTCGCCAAAGAAGAAGTAGGCAGCCAGGACAGCTCCAGCGAGGACCAGAAGCCCCACCCGCCTGAGTGAAGGGGATGGACGATCTTCGGCAGACGGACCCTCGGGGATTGTGGAATGGTGATCTGTCCCTTTGTCCGGGCTCATGGTAGTTTCTGTCTTCCGCTCATCCCTCGAAGAAGGGTCCGACTTCGGAGGGCAGCCCCCTCTGTCTGTGGCATATTTGCCAAAAAGTCAAAAGAGCTTGGATGCATCTCGTGCCCAAAGAGTTGCGAAGTGAGGGAATAAACCTGACTCTCGGTTTGATTAAGTGGCGAAATGGAGACTCGGGAGTCCTCTTTTGTTGGGGTGCAAGATTCGTCAACATTGAAACAAGCATTGGTTGGCCTAATATTAGGTAATCCAGCACCTTTTCTCAAAGACACCCGGACAAGAAAGGCAAGATATGGCAACCCAGAAGAAAGCGCGGACTGGAAAGCAGGGGAAAATCTCCCTCGGCCGGATCCTGGTCCCTGTCGATTTCACGCCAGCATCCGAGAAGTCCCTCAAGTACGCACAGTCCCTCGCCAAGCGTTTTGGTGCTTCGATCACCATGCTTCACGTTCTTGATTTCGGCGACCTGAACCGGACGGCATTGCTCAAGGGGCCACTCGATTCCTCGAACCTTTATGGGATCGCCATCGACGAGTGCATGAACAAGATGAAGGTCATCGGTGATCGCTTCCTCAAGGGCTGTCCCGACTGGGAGATCAAGTGCGATGTCGGCAAGACGGTATCGATGGTGGTGGAAGAGGCCGATGAGCTTGAAGCCGACCTGATTGTGGTGGCGGTGCATCCTGAGCATCGGATCCGCCACGTCATCTGCGGAAGCACCGCGGAACAGATCACACGCAACGCCCATTGCCCTGTGCTGGTGGTGCGGGAGGAAGAGAACGATTTTGTCACCTCAACCCTTTAGAGAATGATGAATGCTGCGCGAAAAAAGAAATCGGCGGCTGCGAAGCCGGTCAGGAAATCAGTGATGTCGATCCGGAAGATCCTGGTTCCCATTGATTTTTCAACCTGCTCCATGAAAGCGCTGGATTATGCGCTCGCCATGGCTCGGCAGTTCAACGCCACCCTGGTGCTGGGACACGTGGTCCAGTTTGACTACCCGGCCATTGATGGCTTTGGAGGTGTGGACTTCGGCTCCCTTGAGGTGGACCTGATGAAGGAGGCCGAAGAGCAGCTCAAGAAGATTACCCTGGCGGTGAGGAAGCAGGGCGTGTCCGTCCGCAACGTGGTCACCACCGGTAGGGCGGCCGCAGGGATCTGTGACCTGGCAAATGACCAGGGAGCAGACCTGATCGTGGTTTCCACCCATGGCTACACCAACCTGAAGCACTTTCTTCTGGGAAGTGTTTCCGAGGGAGTCGTCCGGCATGCATCGTGTCCGGTGCTGGTTGTCAGAGAGCATGAACGCGAATTTGTCATCTAGCCCGTCTACAACCTTGGAAGCGGCTGTGGCTCCCCGCATCGAAGTGGAAAGGATCGAGGGCCACGTACCCAAGGCCCGGGTTCGTGGTCATGAGTTTGTGGCGCTCTGCCTCTGCCCGAGGATGTCCGGGCTCTCGATTGAGATCGACCTTACCCCTTCTGGAATGTGCAACTATGACTGTGTCTACTGCACGACCCGGCACGGCGCAAAGGGACCGCTCTATGTCCCGATCGAGCAGCTGGAAATGGAGCTGGAGACCGTCATGGACGCCCTTGAGAAGACGGAATGGATTGAGCGGGCGGTCTTTCCGGGGCTGGAGTCGCTCAACAAGGGTTTTTCGCAGGTGGTCTTCAGCGGAAAAGGCGAGCCGACACGGTGCACCTTCTTCCTGAGTGCTGTTCGCGCCGTCATTCATCAACGAGCGCGTGGGACGCGTCCCTTCTTCGACATCGTCCTGTTGACCAATGGCAGCCTTTTGAATGAAAGACAGGTTGCCTCCGCCATCCGGCTGATGGGGAGAGGTGATGAAATCGTGGTCAAGCTGGATGCCGGTGAGCCAGAGGCCTACGAACGGATCACACGCTCGACGTCCCAGCTTGAAACCGTCCTGTCCAACATTCGTGAGGTGGGCATCGGCCGGAGGATTTCAATCCAGACCGTTCTTTTCGAAGCGGAAGGAATGGGCAGGAATCAGCCACTTGAGATTGCAGGGCGCATCTGTGAACTGCTCGACGAAGGAGTGGAAATCGAGAGGATCCTCCTCTCGACCATCTGGCAGGACCAGCCGGGCATGAAGGCCCTTTCCGTTCCGGAATTGTCCCGGTGCAGCCGGGAGATGGAGCAGGTGACGGGTGTTCACGTGGACATCTACTGACCCAGGCATAGGGGAATCCCCTAGATACCCTAGGGAAAAGCAGGGTTGATGGTTAGGGGGTGAACCACAATTGCCGTATTGGGGCAGGAAAACGCTAAATAGGGGCATATGGAAACACAACTGCTCGAAACCAGCCCCGCCTCCCCCGTGAGCATGGAGGAGGACGTCATCCTCAACGACAACGCGCGGTTCGGAAGGGACCGTCGCGATCGTGATCGCAATCGCTCGCTTGTGGAAAATCTCGCCAAGTCCTCCGTCTTTCTGGATTTCCAGCGTGCCTTTTCCGATGCCACCGGAATGCCCCTCTCGATCTGCCCTGTCGAGACTTGGCAGATGCCGCATCGCGGTGTGATGAAGGAGAATTCCTTCTGTGCCATGATGAGCCAGAAGAGTCGTTCCTGTGCGTCCTGTCTCCAGCTTCAGCAGGAGCTGACCGAGGCCGAAGGCGAGGACGTCAGGACAGCGGACTGCCTGATGGGCCTGACCGACTCGGCTGCCCCGGTCGAAGTGAGTGGTGAACTGGTCGGATACCTCAAGACGGGGCAGGTCTTCCGTTCCAGGCCGAGCGAGGAGAAGTTCCGGAAGATCATCAAGCAGCTCCGCGACTGGGGCTTCGACGGAAATGAGGAGGAGATCCGTGAGAAGTGGTTTGGCAGCAAGCTCAAGTCGAGCGAGGAATACAAGGGCGCGTTGACCCTGCTTTCGATCCTCGCAAAGCAATTGGGTGAGGTGGCCAACCAGGTCATGGTGCAGCAGCACAACCAAGAATCACCCATCGTCGCCCGTGCCCGCAACTACATCCGCAACCACTATACCGAGCCCTTGACCCTTTCCGGCGTGGCCCAGGCGGTGCATTGCAGTTCCTTCTACTTCTGCAAGCTCTTCAAGAAGGAGACCGGCCTCAACTTCACCGACTACGTTTCAAGGGTGCGGGTGGAAAAGGCGAAGGAACTTCTCGTCAACCCAAACTACCAGGTGGGTGAGATCGCCTATGAGGTTGGCTTCCAGTCATTGACCCATTTCAACAGGGTCTTCCGGAGGGTGGTCGGACAGGCGCCAACCGAGTTTCGCCGCAGGCTGGCTTGTTGCACGACGCGCCGATAGAATCCGGGGCGATGAAGCCCTACTCTGAAATGTCCAAGGACGAGCTGATTCAACGGCTCAGGTCCGTGGAGCAGGGGGCGGAGGATGATGACAGGGATGAACTCGACCGGATTGCGCGGAATGAGGCATGCCTGACGGCGATCCTGGACACGGCGGTCGAAGGAATCATCACCATTGATCACCGGGGTGTGATTGATTCCGTCAACCTGGCGGCCGAGCGCTTGTTCCAGTACACGGCTGGCGAACTCGCCGGCAAGAAGATCAATGTCCTCATGCCGACGCCCTTTCGGCAGGAGCACGACGGCTGCATGAGCCGTTATCTTGAAACCGGGGAGCCCCACATCATCGGCATCGGACGGGAGGTCCTCGGCTTGCGGCGTGACGGAAGCATCTTTCCCCTCGATCTTTCCGTCAGTGAGGTCAAGGCGGGAGGGAAGCACCTCTTTGTTGGCTTCATCCGAGACATCTCTGATCGAAAGAGGGCGGAGGCGGATCTGAAGAAGAGTGAGGAGCGTCTCGCTGCGGTGCTGGATCACAGCCCTCTTTGGATCTCGATGAAGGACCTTGAGGGCAGATACCGCATCGCGAACCGCCGCTTCCAGGAAATGGTCGGCCGACCGGTGGATAAGATCCTCGGGCACGCGGACAAGAAGCTTTTTAACTCACAGACGGCGGAGCGCCTGTTGGCGGCGGATCACGGGGTCATTGCGAGCGGGGAACCACAGATTTCCGAAGAGACCCTGATGATGGGAGACAGCTTGCGCCATTTCATTGTTCATCGATTTCCACTCTTCGACGAGGAGGACCAGCCGTACGCCGTCTGTTCGGTTGCCGTTGATGTGACGGAGAGGAGAAAACTGGAGAAGGAGCTTCTGGATGTGCGTCAGGAGGAGCATCAGCGGATCGGCCAGGACCTGCACGACAACCTGGGGCAACAGTTGACCGGCATCGAGTTCATGAGCCAGGCGCTTTCCCACGGCCTCAAGACCGAGGGGCATGCGAGAGCCGGGGATGCTGAAAGAATTGCCGCCCTTGTGCGTGAGGCCATCTCCCACACCAGACTCGTGGCCCGGGGATTGAACCCGGTCGAGATCGCAGGTGAGGGATTGATGGATTCCCTTGCCGAACTGGCCCTGAACACCAGCGAGGTCTTCAAGGTCGACTGCAGTTTTGACTGCCCGGAGGAGGTGCTGCTGCACGATGCCTTTGTGGGCAATCATCTCTACCGGATTGCCCAGGAGGCGGTGAACAATGCGATCAAGCATGGGCAGCCTTCGAAGATCGTGATCTCCCTGGAGAAGCGGGATGATGGCCTGAATCTCGGAATCCTCGATGACGGAAAAGGCTTTTCAAGCAGCCGCATCCGAAAGGGGGGCAGGGGAATGGGGCTCCGGGTGATGAGGCATCGTGCCAGCGTGATTGACGGTTCTCTGGAAGTGGAGCAGAACTCCAAGGGAGGAACGGCGGTCCTGTGCAAGGTCGCGGTTCCTGATCCCGGCAAGAAGTCATGAGCAAGAAGACGGTCCATAGGGTGGTGGTGGTGGATGACCACCCGATCATGCGCCAGGGCTTGTGTGCCTTGATTGCCGCAGAGCCGGACCTGTCGGTTTGCGGCGAGGCGGAAAGTGCCGAATCCGCCATGGAGGTTGTCCCAAGGGAGAAACCGGACCTGGTCATCGCCGACATCACGCTCCCAGGACGCAATGGGATCGAGTTGATCAAGGATCTGCATTCCGTGGTGCCTGAAATTCCCGTGCTTGTGCTCTCCATGCATGACGAAGCCATCTATGCCGAGCGGGTCCTCCGGGTGGGAGGGCGTGGCTATGTGATGAAGCAGGAAGGGGGACTCAAGCTCATGGAGGCGATCCGCAAGGTGTTGTCCGGGCAGGTCTATGTCAGTGAATCCACTTCGGCAAGGATCCTGGAATCGATGGCCGGAGGAGGGCGGAGGGAGGAGGTGTCCTCGGTATCCTCACTGACCGACCGGGAGTTGGAGGTCTTTGAGATGTTCGGCAAGGGGTTGGGAACACGTGAGATCGCACAGAAGCTTCACCTGAGTGTCAAGACGGTCGAGGTGCACCGTTCCAACATCAAGCGCAAGCTGGGTCTCGATACCGCGAACGCCCTGGTTCGCTACGCCGTTCGGTGGGTCGAATCCGAGGGCGACTGAGGAGAAACTTCATTGGTGCAATTCTGGTTGTGAACGGGGCAATCCTTGTCTAGTTTGATTTTCTGAATGGGAGTCTATTTCCGTAGAACTACCACGAAAGGAACCAGAATGAAGGCTCAGGAAATCGCAGACCGAAACATTTTCAAGGGTGAGGTGGCGAAGGGGGAAGAATCCTACAAGGGAATCCTGATCCATGATGACCAACACAGCCGAGAGGCAGCGGAAGGCACCTTCTGGAACCTTGCCCGGAAACTGGCTGACGGTCGGAGGATCCGGTTTGAGGAATGGAACTGGGACCGCTTCGGAAGCCCTGGTTTTCGTAGTGAAGTCGAGGCGGGGATGAATGACTGTCGTCTGGTGGTCCTTGCACCGGGTGGCATCCACCGCATCACGACCGAGGTGAAGCTCATGCTGGAGGCGTGGCTGATGCACAAGGCCCCCCTGACAGAGGCGATCCTCTGCCTGGTCTACAGGAACCACGACTCGGAGGAGGACTGGAAGCTGTTCAGTGATTACCTCGAGGACTTGTGTGTCCATCGTGGCGTGTTCTTCTGCCGGCACTCGCTCCATGAGTGCTGAACCAAACGACCATCAACCCCAAAACCAGAAAGGAAAGACATCATGATTCTACACGCCGGAGAAAAGGTTCATATCATCCACCGACGGCTTTTCCAGAACGAGGCGAGGCGTCACATGGTGGGCATCGTGGATGCCTATGAGAACGGAATGGCCCGTGTCGTGGGCTATGTCTTCACGGTCGACCAGTCGAAGTACTCCTACGTCCGACATGATGATCGGAGGACCCGCATCGTGGCCCTGTCCTCGGGGGACCTCATCGTCAATGTCCTGCCACCCGAGGTCGACATCGAAAAGGTCCACTACGTCCAGGAGAGCAAGTCGACCCGGGTGACCGATGGCAGTGACTGGCATCTCGACCTGAGCGAATTTGCCTGGGCTTAGGCGGTCCAGCCGCGATCAACAATCATCGTAGTTGCGTCTGGCGTTACGGACTTGGAAACAGCTGGCGCGTGTTCAATCGATCGGGGGAATCGATGCTCGAATCTCGTCCAGGAGTGAACGGGTTGCATGGACGCCACACCAATGATGAATGTACTTCCAATCGAGGGCCTCGTCCCCTTGAACGGCGATGATGTTGCGGACATCATCACGGTCCTTGTTCGTGGGGATCCTGGCTTAGAAGAAACAGTTCAATCTCGAACGCAATGGATGGAACCCGGAGGTGGTAGCGGAGCGTGCCTGTCACCATTTCGAGACTGGCTTGGTCGTCGAGTTTGAACTCGGGGCCCAGTTTCTCGACGACAGCAACGAGGGCATCTCCTTCCACCGCGAGAGCGATGTCTGCGTTCTTGGTTGATCTGGGAATGCGTAGGCGTTGCTGGAAAGTCCGCCGACCACCATGTGAGGTGTATTTGTCTCCCTGAGGGCTTCGACGACCAACTGGGTGGCTTCGTAACCGTCTTTCGTGCTTGGTTACGCGGGACGGTAGATGCCA
>CAZKNW010000127.1:0-9315 GCA_964554035.1 uncultured Verrucomicrobiota bacterium | reverse complement strand
GCCCTGGTCGATCTCACCACGGGTGATTTCAAGACCACCGAGGTCGAGGGCGATGGCGCCCTGCTCAATGAACTGGAGCGCATCCGACCTGCTGAAATCATCTACCCGGGTGAGAACCTCAACCTGATGAAGCAGCTGCAGGGAGCACGCACCATCCTTAGCGGCTACGACGACTGGGTCTTCGAGTCCGACACGTCGTTCTACACGCTGAAGGACCATTTCAAGGTCGCCTCCTTGGATGGATTCGGACTCAAGGGCCGTGATGCCGCCTCGGGTGCCGCCGGTGCGGCAGTCCATTACCTGACCAACCAGCTCAGGCGTGACGTCTCCCACCTGACCTCGATTTCCTTTTACGAATGCACCGGGTTCATGACGCTCGATGCCATTTCCCTGCGCAACCTGGAGATCCTGGAACCGCTTCACCGCGATGCCCCCAAGAGTTCCTGCCTCCTCGGTGCCATGGACCGCACCAAGACCCCGATGGGGGCACGCCGCCTGAGGGACTGGCTCACCCAGCCTCTTTCCTCGGTCAGCAGCATCTGCCAGCGCCAGGGCATCGTGCAGGCCTGGCTCAAACGTGGTGACCTGCTTGATGGCTTCCGGGAGAATCTCGGTGAGATCCGGGACCTCGAACGCACCATCGGTCGGCTCAGCGTCGGTTCCGGCAATGCCCGCGACCTGCAGGCCCTGCGTCGCGCACTCGAACAGATCCCCAGCCTGCGGCAGATCCTCGAAACGCTTTCCGACTCCGCGGCGGATTCCGGTGACCTCGCGCTGAATGATTCACGTTCAGGAGAAACGCCGGATCCCACCGCCCTGCTCAAGGAGCTGATGGAATCCCTCTCGGATCTGCCGGAGGTCGTCGACCTGATCCAGCGATCGATCCTCGACGAGCCTCCCACCACGGTGAAGGAAGGCGGCATCATTGCGGATGGCTATGATTCGGAACTCGATGAACTGCGCAGTGCCTCCCGCGACGGCAAGAGCTGGATTGCACGGATGCAGCAGGAGGAGATCGAGAAGACCGGCATTCCTTCCCTGAAGGTCCGCTACAACGCCGTCTTCGGTTACTTCATCGAGGTCACCAAGACCCATCTCGACAAGGTCCCCGAGCACTACGTCCGGAAGCAGACCATCGCCAACGGTGAGCGCTACATCACCGACGAACTGAAGAAGATGGAGGGCAAGATCCTCGGTGCCCAGGAGCGCATCGAGAAGCTTGAATACGAGATCTTCCTCAAGGTCCGCGACGCCGTCATCGAGAACCTCACACAGATCCAGGAGATGGCGCGGGCGATCGCCCAGTTGGATGTCCTGGGTGCCTTCTCGGAAACGGCGCGACTTCATGACTACACCTGCCCCGAGATCGGAGAGGATGGCGTCCTTGAAATCACCGACGGCCGCCACCCGGTGCTGGACCAGTCCATGATCGAGGAACGCTTCGTTCCCAACGATGTTTCCCTTTCCACGTCCGAGACCCAGATCGCCCTGATCACCGGACCCAACATGGCGGGCAAAAGCACCTACATCCGACAGGTCGCCCTCCTTGCCCTGCTGGCCCACACGGGTTCCTTCGTGCCGGCCGCCAAGGCACGCGTCGATCTGCTCGACCGCATCTTCACCCGCATCGGCGCCAGCGATGATCTGTCACGTGGCCAGTCCACCTTCATGGTGGAGATGAACGAGACGGCCAACATCCTCAACAACGCCACCGCGCACAGTCTCGTGATCCTGGATGAGATCGGGCGCGGCACCAGCACCTTTGACGGACTCAGCCTGGCCTGGTCGATCGTGGAGCACCTGCATCATCAGTTGGGGGCCAAGACCCTTTTCGCAACCCACTACCACGAACTATCCGAACTGGCCGGTCGCCTCGAACGTGTCGCCAACTTCAGCGTTGCGGTGAAGGAGTGGAACGACGAGATCATCTTCCTCCGCAAGATCATCGAGGGCGGCGCCGACAAGAGCTACGGCATCCAGGTCGCGCGGCTGGCCGGCGTGCCCAAGGAAGTCATCGATCGCTCCAAGCAAATCCTGGCGAATCTGGAGGAGACCGAGTTGACCCCTGAGGGCAAACCAAGGCGGGGTGTCAGCCGGAAACAGGCGGACCGTGAGAAGCTGAAGGACCTCCCACCTGCACCCCAGCTGGACCTCTTCTCCATGTAGGCACTTGCCGTATCGGCATTTTGATCGAACGTTTTGGGGAGTTGTAGCGTCCCATTGGCATTGCAAGGTTGATCAACCGAAGGACCCATCATGAAAAAAGGCATTCAGGAACAGAGGAACGTGCTTCTCGCCGCGCTGCTGCTGGTCTGCTTTTCATGGACCGCCACAGCCGCCCCGGAAATCATTGAGATCCCTTCACCTCGACGCGACGCCACCGTGGCCGCCGTGGAAAAGGTGATGCCCTCCGTCGTCAACATCGGCACTGAGACGGTGGTGGAACGCCGCGATCCTTTCGAGCAGCTCCTGCGTGAGTTCTGGGGACCTTACTACCGCGAACGCCAGCCAAACTCCCAGTTCAGCCTGGGCTCCGGGGTCATCATCGATGAAGAAGGCTACGTCGTAACGAATGATCATGTCGTCGGACGCGCCAGCCGCATCTGGGTCAAGCTGATGGACGGTCGCGAGTATGAAGCCGATGTGGAAGCCAGTTCGTCACGAAGCGACATCGCACTCCTCAAGATCCGGAACAAGGACGGCGAAAAGTTTCATGCCGCCAAGTTCGCCAAGGACGACGACCTGTTCCTGGGTGAAACAGTGATCGCCCTCGGCAACCCCTTCGGACTCGGTGGTTCCGTCAGCAAGGGCATTCTCTCCTCCAAGAACCGTCGTCCCACCGCCGATGACCAGGCCCTTGACATTGCCGACTGGCTGCAGACCGACGCCGCCATCAATCCCGGAAACTCAGGAGGCCCGCTCATCAACCTTGAAGGCGAGGTCATTGGAATCAACGTGGCGGTCTACAGCGCCGGCCAGGGAATCGGGTTCGCCGTGCCCATCAAGCAGGTCTCCCGGTCCATCTCGCACATCTTCACCCCTGAGACCTTGAACGGCCTCTGGTTCGGTGCCCATGTGAATGCCGGACAGCTTCCTCTCCGCATCACCGAGACAGAGAAGGACAGCCCCGCCGAGCAGGCCGGCTTGAAGGAAGGTGACATCATCCTGGAGGTCAATGGCAGCCAGCCACGCAGCTTCATCGACTTCAACCGCGAGCTCCAGTCCACCGACGGCCCCTCCCCCATGAAGCTCAAGGTCCAACGGGACAAGGAGATCCTGGACATCGGCCTCAACCTCATTCCCGAAGCAGCCTTCTTCAACGAGGACCTGATCCACAAGCGCACCGGACTGACCATCCAGCCTCTGACGCAGAAACTGGCACGCGCCCTCGGCTACAGTCGATATGGTGGCTTCGTCATCTCCGGTGTGGACCAGGACAGCCCGGCCCAGAGGGCCAAGCTGGAAAGCGGCATCGTCATTGAAGCCGTCGATGGCATGCCCATCGCCAACATCGTGCAACTCGCCCGTTACCTCCATCAGGTGAAACCCGGAAAGGGCATCAAGCTCGGGATCCGCGTCCACACAAGGTCAGGTGCCTTCCGCGACTACCGGCACTACGTCGCCGAACTGAAGCTGAAGTAAGACGAGTGGCGCAGGCGTCCCGCCAACGCCACATACGTTTCCTTTCTTTCGTCTTATAGAGGATTTCCCGCAGATTCAGAGAAACCACAGATTGAGGTATTCACTGAGGATGGCATACCGCTTTCCACCACCCGCGAGAGGGATCCATTTCATCAATCCTTCCAGAATCCTCCTTCACAAAAATCTGCGGGAAACCTGATCGGTAGGTCCTCTGCCTGTCCCGCAACTGCGGTGAAATCTGCGGCTTTTCATTCTGGGTCGCGTCACCATTTACGGAGCGCCCAAAGCCTTCTAGACTTTGGGCCATGTCCAAGCGCGTCGTCTCACTGCTCCCTTCCAACACGGAGATCCTCTATGCCCTCGGGGCCGGAGAACTCCTGGTGGGGCGCTCCCACGAATGTGATTACCCAGCCGAGGTCAGCCGGATCCCGGCCGTGACCCGGGCTCGCATCGACGACAGCCGCCCGAGTGGTGAGATCGACCGGGATGTGAAGTCGCTGCTCAAGGATGCGCTTTCCATCTTCGAGGTGGATACGAGGCTGATCACCGAGATCGATCCCGATGTCATCCTGACACAGGACCAGTGTGAGGTCTGTGCGGTCAGCCTGAAGGAGGTGGAAGCCGCCGCCGAGACCTGCGGCCTGGGAGCAGACATCGTGTCCCTGTCCCCCAAGAAGTTCGCGGATCTCTGGACCAACATGAACGACGTGGCCATGGCGCTCGATCTCGAGGAACAGGCGATTCCCATCATCAAGGGCTACAAGACACGCTGCGTGGACATCATCGAGCGGGTCTGCCTGCGGCCCGAAAATCCCAAGGTGGCCTGCATCGAATGGTTCGACCCCATCATGACCGCCGGCAACTGGGTGCCTGGAATGGTTTCCCTGGTGGGTGGTGAAGCCATCCTCTCGGAGGACGGAAAGCACTCGCCCTACGTGAAGTGGGAGGACATCCGTGAGCAGGATCCCGACTACCTGATCCTCATGCCCTGCGGCTTCTCCCTCGAACGCACCGTCCAGGAGGCCACCATCCTGAAGGAGTTGCCGGGATGGACGGAGATGAAGGCGGTCAAGGATGGGCGCGTCATCGCCGTCGACGGAAACCGGTATTTCAACCGGCCCGGCCCAAGGTTGGTGGATTCCATGGAGATCCTCGCTGAGATCTTCTATCCCGACGCCTTCCCGAGGAAACATTCCGAGCAGGATTGGCGGCCACTTTGATAATGACATGACGGCGGTTCCCGGTCAGGTTTACCGCTTTATGCAGCAGTGGATTTCCAGCTATGTCGAGGCGCACAAGGCCGCCTTGGATTCGATTTGTCAGGAAAGTGTGGCCGAGTGGATCAGGATTCTTCAACGCCTCCTGGCTGAGGACCGTCAGCTTTTCGTCTTCGGCAACGGCGGAAGCGCCTGCAATGCCTCCCACTTCGCAACCGATCTCGGGAAGGGTGCCTCCGATGTTCTCGGGAAACGCTTCCGTGTCCTGACCCTCAACGACAACGTCAGCTGGATGACGGCACTGGGCAACGATTACGCCTATGAGGATGTCTTTGTGCGGCAGCTGATGAACTACGCCAAGCCTGGCGACGCCGCCATGACCCTGAGCGTCAGCGGCAACTCACCCAATGTCGTGAAGGCCATGCAGTGGGCCAAGGACAACGGCCTGACCACCATGGGCCTCGTCGGCGGCAAGAAGGGCAAGGTGGCCGAGATCTCCGATCACACCATTGTGGTGGATGACGAACACTATGGTCGTGCCGAAGACGGTGAAATGCTGGTCTGCCACATCCTCTGCTACGCCTTCATGGAAAACCCCGACTGGGGACAGGTGGGTTGATTCTTTTTTCCTGAACAGGAGTGGATTCGACGACGCTCACCACAAGCAGAGGGAACAGAGATTGCAATTCTTCATGCCGGAGGCATGACAGCCCGAAGCCGGTCGGTTGAGGACGCACCAGCGGATGACAGCGACTGGTCTCCCTGCATCGGCCGGTATTCAAAAACTGGACCGCGCTCCATTCCCGCCACGCTTTGGCAAGCGCGGCTACGTAGGTGCCTTCGCCAGAAGGTGCGATCCCCCCTCACTCTTTTCCCATCAGCCAATGCTCGAAGAATCGGTAGATCACCTCATTGGATTCCGGATTGGGTGAATGTTCCTTCCGGTTGTGCATGGCGACCCGGTTCTCATGACCCAGCAGTCGGTTCACCGCAACCGTATGGTTGAGCACCCTCCAGCGCGATGGGGGATCCTCGCTGCCGCCTGATACCAGGAACGGCCGGGGCGCCATCAGGGCGTGCAGTTCATGAAGGTCATGCCCCTCTTCCCTGAGCTTCGGATACAGCCCCGTTGCCGGATTGGTCTCGGTGATCAATCCACGCTTCCTCCAGGGCGGCGGTTCATAGCCCAGGTACCAGGGTTCCCAATAATTCACGCTGGGCCGATCTTCTCCAAAGGCAATCCCCGGATCCGACCAGACGGCGCAGGCAAACTGATCATCGAGGCACGAGGCAAACATCGCCCATTTCCCGCCGTAGGAATGCCCCACAATCCCGATGCGCTCCGGATCCACCTCAGGACGCCGTGCCAACATCTCACGCGCGTTGGAGGCCGCACAGGCGAGCATGGACAACGGCTGCACCTTCGCATGTTCCCGGTCCGGCCAGTAAACGGCATAGGTCCGGTTCGCCGTGGTTTCGGTCGTGCCAAGTGAAAGGGCCACAAAGCCCCGGCGTGCAAGCTGGATGGCGAAGTCCCGCAACTCCTTGCCCTCTCCAATGGCTGTCTCAGGCTCGTAAAAGACGGTGATGACCGCCGGTCGTGGCCCTTCACCATCCGGAACCAGCAGGTATCCCTCGGTCAAGGCGTTGGGCGTCCAGCGAAAGCGGATCTTGTGTCGGGTCAGGTTGTCATGACGACGGGTCTCGAGGATCTCCAGCCCATGATCCTTCACCATCTCCGGCCACGCCCCCATCAGTCCATGCCATTCCGCGAGGATCTCCTCCCTGCGTTGCTTCCAGCCAGCCGGTGTGGTGACGCGGGTCCCATCCTTCATGATCATCACGTCGCGAAGGTCCTCCAGATCACGATGTTCGGCGGGTGGATGGTGGAGCCCGGCATCCTTCAGCAATTTTTTTTCAGCCCCCACTGCCTCCGGCAATCGTCCCAACAGACTGAGTACGAAGAGGAAAGAAAGAAGAAGGCGTGATGTGGTCATGGATCCGGTATCAGGAATCGAAGCTTTCCTGTCAAAAAGTGTTTTACGTAAGCGGTTGGTAACGCATCATGATCTGCACCTTATCGCCCTTAGCCGTGGACGAACCGACCCAAGCAATTGAACGGATTGAAGTCCGTATCTGTGACCTCTTTGGTTTCTACCTCATTGAAACCAATGAAGGGTTCGATTTCACGCGCAACAAGGCCGAGGCAAAGGTCTTCGACTACCACGAGGAGAACGTCGTCGATCTCGTCACCCAGGCGGCACGCCAGCTCGGAGTGCAATGGTGCCTGGATCCGGTGGATGAGGGCCTGCGCTACGAGCGCTGCGATGTGTGCAAGGGACGTTGGGCACTCTCCGAGGTCTTCTACACCAAGGGTGCCTTCCTCTGTGAGGGCTGCTGCCCTGAGGAATAATCAGGAATTCGCCTGTCGAATCAGGTTGAGGACGTGCATCAGGGCCTCCTCATAGGGACGCCCCTTCTCTTCCGACAGCTGCATCGCCCTCTTGTCGATCTGGGCAGCCATCAGGGGACGCTTTTCCTCAGGAATGCCAAGGGCCTCAAGCGCCCTGCCGATGCCCTCCAGTCGGTCCATCAGTCCTCAAGGACGGTGATGGACTTCACTTCCACCAGTTCCGTGGGCCAGCTGTTTTCACCGCGGCGGTTCTCCACGGGAATGTCGGAGATCGCATCCAGCGTATCCATGCCCTCCACCACCGTTCCGAAGGCGGTGTATTGACCATCGAGAAAGCTGGCATCGCCATTGCAGACGAAGAACTGGCAGCCTGCCGAATCCGGATGCTGGGCCCGTGCCATGGAAAGCACACCCTTCTGGTGGCCACGATCATTGAACTCGGCCTTCACCTGGTAACCGGGGTTGCCGGTTCCCCAGAGATCCTGCGCATCCATGTCCTTGGTATTCGGACAGCCTCCCTGGATCATGAAATTCTTGATGATGCGGTGGAAACGGGTGCCTTCGTAGAAGCCCTCGCCCGCCAGCTTGATGAAGTTGGCGACGGTGTTGGGAGCCACGTCATCCCACAGTTCCACGGTCATGTCTCCCTTGCTGGTCTTGATAACGGCCTTGGTATAATCGCTCATGTTTTCGAGGTGTTGGTTGTTTCCCGGAGGAGACCACGTTCAGGCCTTTTTGACAAACGGCAACTGTACGATTTCCACGCCACCACGCCCCTCACCAATGGATACCTCCAGCCGCTGTCCGACCTCATTGCACTCCCGCCGCACATAGCCCAGCGCAATCCAGTCACCAAGGTCAGGCGACTTCAACACGGAGGTGAGGTAGCCCACCCTCTTTTCGCCGTTCCAAAGTTCCGCCCCAACCGCAGGCGCCTGTTCACCCTCGATCCGGAGACCACGAAGGGACTTGGCCACCTGTCCATAGGTCCGGATCCGAGCAATCACCTCCTGACCGATGTAACACCCCTTCGCATAGCTGATGGCCCGCGACTCGATGCCGGCCTCCGGGGCGAGGTTGGAGCCGTCCATATCGATACCGAAGCGGGGAATGCCATGCTCAATGCGGATGGCTTCCATGACCCGCTCGGGTACGGTCACCCCCTCCGCCTTCTCAACGGACACCTCCAGCACCCGAAGGGTTCCTTCCATCTGGGCGATGGGGATGTAGACATCGTAGCCTTCGACACCCACACGATCGTTCCGCACGACGTAGAATTCCCCGGAATCAGGATCACCGATCTTGATCGTCTGGTAAGGCTCCTCAAGCCGGGCCAGTTCCGACTTCCAACCCCTCAGTACGTCGAAGGCCGCAGGACCCATCACGTTAACAAGTCCATAATGCGGAGCCACGTCCACCACCTCCACATCATCGGCGATGATGAAATGATTCAACCGCTCCTCGATCTGCGCAGACAGACCGGATTCAAAATCCAGCAGGATCTCGTTCTCCAACGCCACGATGTTGAGATCACTCTCCATCTTGCCCTTGTGCGAAACAAGGGCGGCATAACACCCCGACATCGGCTTGAGCCCTGAAACATCGTTGGTCACCTGACCATGCAGGAAACGCGTCCGGTCTTCTCCCAGCAGACAGATCCGGCCACGGTCGGAGAGATCACGGATGCCCACCTTCTTCAGGGTGGTGTTGTAGGCCGCCGATTCGGTTTCGATCAGTTCGATGGGGGATTGCAAAGACTCGGGTTGGCTACTCATGACAGACGGGCGTATCCAAGCGAATCACACGGCACGGTTCAAGGAAGGTTCATTCCCGCACATAGGAAAAGTTCTTCGTGACTTCCTTCAAGCCTTTCCCATCGACACAGAAAAGCAGTGATCCCTCGATTTCCCCGGCCTCCAAAGCGAGGAAACTCTCACCCATCACCAGGGCGGCCGTGGCCAGGGCATCGATCACCGTATTGGAGGTTCCCTTGAGAGCCGCATACACCGCGCCGGTCGTAGGCCACCCCGTCCTCGGATCCAG
>CAZKNW010000126.1:0-9359 GCA_964554035.1 uncultured Verrucomicrobiota bacterium | reverse complement strand
GGAACTCACCCGTCTCGTCCGTGCGGGCGAGCCCGAGATCGAAAAAATTTTTGAACTGGCTAAAAGCGATATCGAAGGTGAGGTTCTGGACGACGACTTCTCCATGGTAAAGATCCAGCTTCCATGAACATTCCCTACTTCCAGGTCAACGCCTTCACCGGAAAGGGCTGTTCCGGCAACCCCGCCGGGGTGTGCATCCTCAACCAATGGCTTCCCGATGAGGTCATGCAGGGCATCGCCGCCGAGAACAAACTCTCAGAGACCGCCTTCCTCGTCCCTCAGGGTGATCAGTTCCAGATCCGTTACTTCACACCCACCATCGAGGTGGACCTTTGCGGACATGCGACACTCGCCAGCGGATGGACCGTCATGAAGATGCTGAGGGCAGGCGATGAGTCTGTCACCTTTCTTGCCAAGGGAGGAACGCTTCCGGTCAACCGCTCCGGAGAACTCATCACGCTCGATTTCCCCTCCGACATGCCTGAAGTCTGTGTCGACAACCCGGTGATCAATGAGGCCCTTGGTCAGCAGCCGGCCCAACTCTGGATGGGCAGTGAGAAGGTGATGGCCATCTACTTTTCCGAGGCGGACGTCGCCTCTTTGGATCCCGACTTCGAACTTCTAAGGAAAGTCGATTGCCAGGGAATCATCGCAACGGCTCCGGCCGCCGACGAGGAGTTGGATTTCGTCTCGCGGTTCTTTGCCCCGGCTGCAGGCATCAATGAGGATCCGGTAACCGGCAGCGCCCATTGCGTGTTGGCACCCTACTGGGCCACACGGTTGGAGAAGGATGATCTGTCGACAAAGCAGATCTCCCGGCGTGGTGGCCAGTTGAATTGTCATTTCAAGGGACCAAGGACCCATATTTCCGGGGAAGCCGCCCTCTACATCAGTGGCGTGATCCACCTTTGACGGGAAGCAATCCCACGTTTGGCTTCCGGACCGGAAATGAGGTTGCCTGCCATGTCCAACAGGGCATGATCCGAGCATGTCTCCGGATACCCTTGTCGCTTCGAAACAGCTGAGCCTCTGGCTCGGAGGCACGTCGTTGGCCATCCTGGTGCGCTACCTCATCTGGGCCGGGCTGGCCTGGCTGCTGGGCTACGTCTGGTTCAGGCGAAGATGGTTTCATCGCAAGGTCGTCCAAGCCTTCCCCGAACGCTCCGAAATTTGGCGGGAAATGCGCTATTCCCTCATGAGCATCCTCATCTTCGGCGCCGTCGCCGTCCTTACCGTGGTCGCCATCCGTGAGGGATGGACCAGGATGTATCGGGGCATCGACTCCATGGGATGGCCCTGGTTCTGGGCCAGCATCGTGATCACCATCCTCCTGCACGACACCTACTTCTACTGGACCCATCGGTGGATGCATCACCCGAGGCTGTTCCGCCTTTTTCATCGCGTCCACCATCTCTCGAAGAACCCGACTCCCTGGGCCGCCTACGCATTCTCTCCCCTGGAAGCTGTTGTCCAGGCGGGCATCTTTCCCCTGACGGTGTTTCTCATCCCGATCCACCCGCTGGCGTTCGGGCTCTTCATGCTCTGGCAGATCAGCTTCAACGTCATCGGGCATACAGGCTACGAGATCTATCGTCCTGGTTTCATGGACTCCTGGCCACGGTGGATCATGAACACCCCCACCTGCCACGCCATGCATCATGAGAAGATCCACGGGAACTTCGGACTCTACTTCAGCTTCTGGGACCGCCTGATGAAGACCCACCATCCGGACTACGAGACACGCTTCAGGGAGGTGGCCGGACGGTCGCAACGGGTCAAGGGAGAAGAGGCTGCCAATGTATATCCGGACCATTCCCACCTGTCCTGATTCTCCGACCATCATTGACATTATGGCCTACCGGAGAATAGTCCCGCGTCCAAGCGGTGAAGGGCCGCCCTTTTGTCATGACGACCCAGACATTCAAAGAGGAACTGGACTATCTCACCTCCGCCCTTGACTCCATGGTCGAGGAACAGGCGGGAAAGAAACTTCACGACAGCATCGATGCCATTCGTGAGCTGGCCCTCTCGGGGCGGCGGGATGGCAATCGCCGAAGCCTCCAGAAGAAGCGCTCCCTCCTGGCATCCCTGTCGGTGGAGGATGCCTACCAGATCGCCCACGCCTACAGCCTCTTCTTCCAGCTGGTCAATCTCTGCGAGGAAAGGGAACGCGTCCGGCGCCTCTCGATGAAGGAGGCCCCTGCCATGTCGATGGATTGGCTTTTCGCCACGCTCAAGCAGTCGAAGGTCAAACCCAAAACCGTCCAGAAGTGCCTGGACTCCCTCGAAATCGAGCCAGTCCTCACGGCGCATCCCACCGAGACCAAGCGCCGGACGACGATGAATCAACTCTCCCGACTGGTCACCAACTGGGATCATCCGGAGGAATCCATGGAAGCGCTATGGATGACGGAGGAGGTGCGGCAGCAGAAGATGTCTCCGCTCAATGAGGTCGACAACGCGCTGTTCTACTTTCAGCAGACGATCTTTGAAGGCACTGCCAACTTCTACCGGCGATTCTGTGAAGGCCTCGAGAAGCACTACCCGACAGTCAAGCTGTCCCGGTCCTTCCTGCGGTTTGCCAGTTGGGTCGGCGGAGATCGTGACGGCAACCCCTTTGTCACCCCGGAGGTCAGCCTGGAAGCCATGGAGCGCCACCGCGACCGCGCACTGAAGCATTATTATGACGAATGCCGCCTGCTCGTGAACGAGACCACCCAGGCCGATCCCGTTGCCGAAGTGGGCGGAGCCGATCCTGTCTTCGGTGCCCACGGAAAACAGTTCCAGCCTTTTGAATCCCTGAGGGGCCAACTGGCGGCCCTCGCCGAAAGAATCCACAACCGAAGCATAAGCGCCGAGGGGCTCCTTGCCGGCCTGGAATCCGTTCAGCGGTCCCTGATTGAACGAGGTGCCGTGCGCTCCGCCAAGGGACGCATCCAGTCCCTGATCCAGAAGGTGAAGGTCTTTGGCTTCCACCTTGCCGAACTGGATTTCCGGGACAACAGCACCAAACTGACGACCGCGCGCGGAGAGCTCCTTGAGGAATTCAAGACCATCCGCGAGCTGCAACGCATCTACGGCCCGGATGCCGCCCACCGCTTCATCCTGAGCATGACCATGTCCGCGGAGCACATTCTGGTACTCTTCGAGATCGCCCAGGAAGCCAAGTGCCTCGATGTGGATCTCGTACCGCTCTTTGAAACCATCGGTGACCTCGAGAATTCCGTGGGCATCCTGAGGCAGCTCTGGGACGACAAGGACTACCGTCAGCACCTCAAGCGCCGGGGCAACATTCAGGAAGTCATGGTGGGTTACTCCGACTCCAACAAGGACGGAGGCTACCTCGCCGCCAACTGGCATCTGCACGAAGCCCAGCGCCGCATGACCGAACTGGCTGACGAGCTCGGCATGAAACTGCGCTTTTTCCACGGCAAGGGGGGCACCATCGACCGTGGTGGGGGCGCCAGCCACCGCAGCCTGCGCGCTCAACCCAATGCCGCTCCCGGCGGACGGCTCCGCATCACCGAGCAGGGAGAAGTCGTCTCCCTCAAGTATTCACGACCTGAGATCGCCAAGAGGAACTTCGAGCAGCTCGCCTCGGCGGTCATCGCAGGACAGTGTCTTCCCTTTGAGGAAAAGGAGGAAAAACGCATCCCCGTTTGGGAGGGTGTGATGAAGGAACTGTCCGACCTGTCCTTCACCCACTATCAGGATCTCGTCTTCAGGACTCCCGGCTTCATCGACTATTTCTGGCAGGCCACACCGATCGAGCTCGTCGAACACCTCAACATCGGCTCACGTCCGGTCAAGCGGGCCTCGAATGCCGGAAGGGACATCACACAGCTACGCGCCATTCCATGGGTCATGTCCTGGACGCAGTCCCGTCACCTGATCTCCGCATGGTATGGCATCGGCCATGCCGTCACCGCCTACTGCAAGAAGAACCCGAAGGGCCTTGCGGAACTTCGCCAGATGTATCGTGACTGGCCCTTCTTCCAGCAACTGATCGAGAACGCCGAGATCTCCCTGGCGAAAACGGAGCTGGGCATCGCCCGCGAATACGCCCAGTTGGTCAAGGACGAGAGTCTCCGCAACCGTATCTTCAAGCTCATCGAGAAGGAATACGCCAAATCCGTGGATGCCATCCTGAAGATCACCAAGCACAAGCGCCTTCTCGAGAACCAGCCAACGCTGGAGGAATCCCTGCATCGTCGCAATCCCGAGATCGACCCGCTGAACTACCTGCAGATCCAGTTCATCCGGCAGTGGCGCAAGACACCTCCCAAGAAGCGGACGGAAACCCTGCGCCGTCTGCTGGTGCTGACAGTCAAGGCATTGAGCTTTGGCATGAAGAGCACGGGATAGGACGGCTCTCCAGGCAGGGTTTCGGAAAATCCACTGAGAGGCTGAAAGAATCCGACGGTCCATCGCGAAGATGGGAAGGTCATCCTAGACCGATCCCGCGATGAACCTGGATTCCCACTCTCCAGACCCCGAAGGCCTACGCAAGGAGGTCTTGTCACTGCGATCTCAGTTGAACCTGCTTGATGGGCGGTGCAGGAACCTGGAAGAGGCCTGCGCTCGTCTGGTTGCTCCGGTTGCTGCCAAGCCCGTTCCGACTCCCGAACCTCGCAGGACTGCAGCCACCGAAACGCCGACGCCCCCCAAGCTGCCGGGAATGAGTCCTGTCCCGGAGTCTCCGAAGCTTTCCACCCCTTACCCAACCAAACAGGAGTCAACGGATTCAGTACCTGCCCGTTCCGGTAAGGAGGCCCCTGGTGTGCCCGCTTCACCCAAGGAAGATCTGGAGTACCGGCTGGGATCTTTCTGGTTTGTCCGCGTCGGAATCGTGCTGCTGCTCACCGGAGTGGTCTTTCTCGCCAAGCTGGCCTACGAGAATTGGATTGTGGATATGGGTCCGGCCGGAAGGGTCATCTCCCTCTATGGCCTCTCGGCATCGCTCGTGGGTCTGGGTCACTGGTTCAGGAAGAAGGAGGAGAAACTCAGGAATTATGGCCAGGTGCTGTTGGCCGGTGGTCTCGCCATGGGCTATTTCACCACCTACGCGGCCCACTACTTCGATGCCCTCAGAATCATCGAATCCCCCACCCTCGCAGGCCTTCTCCTGATGACCTATGCCAGCCTGATCGTGTGGCTGGCCAATCGCGTGGCCTCCGAGCGCATCGCCATCATCGCCATGGGGCTTGCCTACTACTCGGCCATCGTTACGGATGTCGGCTGGTTCACCCTCGTCTCGGGAGTCGTACTGACGGTGGCGTCGATCACCTTCCTTGCGCGGAACCGTTGGTCCGTTCTTTCGCAGGTCAGTCTCGTGGGAAGCTACGTGGGATGGGCCTTCTGGCGTTTCGTCAATCAGGGGGCAACAGTGCTCAATTCTGGGACTTTCCCACTGCAGGACTATTGGATCGGCATGGGCTTCCTCACCTGCTACTGGACGCTCTTTACCGTGGCGGGACTGACCTGGATGAACCACTCCGGGATGTCCGGTCAGCGAAACCGGTTCCTGACCATCAACAATGCCCTGCTCATCGGCCTCGGAGCACTTGCCACCCAACTCACCCATCCCGATCATTTCTGGTGTTTCCCATCCTCGGTGGGACTGGTCCTGCTTTCCCTGTGGATCGGCACCGAAAGGTATCTCGGCAAGGAACCGGCGATCAGTGACACCTACCTGATCCAGGGTTCCCTCATGGTGACCTGGGGCCTCATGTCCGGTCTTTCTGGAAGCAGTCTCGCGTTGTCGTTGGGAATCGAATCCGTCGCCCTGCTCCTTTTGGGAACCACTCGGAACCAACGCTGGTTGATCCATGGCTCCCTCGTCATCGGCGCGATCGGACTGTTCCTTGGGCTGGGACAGCTGGGTCGCTTCGAGTTGGAAGGCCTCGCACTCGCACTGAGTCTGGCCGCTCTCTTCACCTTCTGTTCCTGCTGGCTGAGAAAACGCCCGGACCTCGGCATCCTGCGAAACCTCTTTGCCTGTATGGCACTCGTCCTCGTGTTCGCGGCCACGCTTCGCAATCAGACCGACGATACGCGTACCCTTGTCCTGTCCCTGCAGGCCCTGCTCGTCATCACGTCCATCCGTCCACTGCGTATGCCGGACTTGCACATGCATGGACTTGTCTACCTTGCCGCCGCACTCATCACCGGAGTCGGGATTTGCCTCGGGAATCATGCCATCGTGCCGATGGCCAACGTCATCCTTTCCACGTTCGCTGGACTCTCACTGCTGCGGCTTCAGCCCTCCACACCTGATCCCGACGAGAGAGGCATCTCCAGCCTCAACGGCGTCGTGTCCGTCCTACTGATCTTCTCCGCCTCACTGGCATTCTGGCCCCACTTCTCTCCGGAGGCCTGGATCACCTGTCTCTCCGCTCTTTCCCTCTTCTGGCTGGGAGCAGGAAGGTTCCTGAAATCAAGGACCCTTGCGATCGCCGGACAGGCCAATCTGGCTGCTTCAAGTCTCTGCTTCATCTACCAGGCCATCACGGGACACCCCGATTGGTATCATGCCATCACCCCGGTCATGGCTTTCCTGCTCTACAGTGTGGCAGGGAGTGAATGGATCCACAGGCAACGACGGCATGTTCCGGAGTCCTGGATGTTCGCCCTCGGCGCCGCGCGGACCGGCCTTGTCCTCATGACCTGGGTCTGGGTCCTGGAGTTCGTCGATTCCCAGTGGCGATTCGCCATCCTTTCCATGCTCGGCTGCGGCGTCACGCTATGGGGAGCAGCAACCTCCGTCGCGGGCAGGGCCACGGTCGGCTCGTCACTGGTGGTCACAGGCTACCTCATCCTGGTCCCCCACTACCTGCTTGGAGGAGAGGTTCACTTCATCGATGCAGCCGCCACTCTCGTCCTCTTGCTCCGGCAGCTCTGGGTGAAGCTGGCTCCCGAAACGTTCCATCTTTCCGATACCCATCAACAGGCCATGGTCTGGACAGGTGGAGCCGCGCTCTGGCTTTGGGTCACCCGGTGGGCCATGGATCTCCAGGGAGGTTACCTGCTGACAGTGGCATGGTCGGTACTTGGGTTAATCCTTATTGGAATCGGCTTCCTGCTGAAGGCAGGCGATCATCGAAGGCTGGGAATCCTTGTCCTGGCCGTGGCCTTGTTGAGGATCTTCCTCTTCGACATCTGGGAGCTTTCCCTCGCGTATCGCGTCGCAAGTTTCTTCGCCCTTGGAGCCGTGCTTATCCTACTTGGCTATCTCTACAACCGCATCTCGTCGGAAACGGAAGGAATGGAAGGCCAGGCGAGGTGATCAGAAGAGTTCCGGGCAAAGGTTCCGCGTGAACTCGATGCAGCGTTCATGGATCTCCTCGCTGCTTTCGAGTTCCATGCACTGGCAGGCCAGGACACCGGCCGACTGCAGGTTCATCTTGCGGATGAGATGCTTGGTCTGCGGAAGCAGGGGAGCGGCCACACTCAGGGAGTCCACTCCAAGTCCCAACAGGAGGGGAACCAGCGAAGGCTCGGAGGCCATCTCTCCACAGACCGCGGTTGAGATACCCTCTCCCTCGCCGGCCTCAACGGTCATCCGGATCAGTTTCAGCACACTCGGATGAGTGGGCTGGTAGAGATGGGCGATCTTGTCGTTCCTCCGGTCTACTGCCAGCGTGTACTGGAGCAGGTCATTGGTACCGATCGAGAAGAAATCAGCGCGCTTCGCGAGGGAGCGCGCGGTCATCACGGCAGAGGGAATCTCCACCACCACACCCACCTCAAGATTCTCATTGAAGGCGATGCCACCCTCCCGGAGCTCCTTCTTGCATTCCTCAAGGATCACGCCGGCCTGCTCGAACTCCTCCACACCCGAGATCATCGGATACATCATCCGTATGTTTCCATGGGCGGAGGCACGAAGAATGGCCCGAAGCTGGTTGCGGAACATGTCCTTCTCCTGAAGACAGTAACGGATGGCACGCCATCCGAGGAAGGGATTCATCTCCTCGGGAATGTCGAGGTGGGAAAGGATCTTGTCGCCACCAATGTCCACGGTGCGGATGTCGACCGGATTGGGAGCCAGTGCCTCGGCCACGCTCTTGTAGGCCTCATATTGCTCCTCTTCGGTCGGAAGTGTGGGGCGCTGGATGAACAGATACTCAGTCCTGAAAAGGCCCACTCCGCCCGCGCCGTTCTCAATGACCATCCTCGAATCGTTGGAGGTCTCGATGTTGGCGCGAAGGTCGATCTTCACATCGTCCAAAGTAATGGCAGGCAGGTCCCTGAGGTCCCCAAGCTGGGCACTCAGGGATGACTTGCGCTCCACCAGCTGCCCATACTCGAAGAGCACCTGGTCACTCGGGTTGATGACGAGGGTACCGTTGTAGCCATCAAGAAGGATATGATCGCCTGTCTTGAGGATGGTCGACGCCCTGCCCAATCCGGTCACCGCCGGAATCCCCATGGACCGTGCCATGATCGCCGAATGGGAGGTGCGGCCCCCCAGGTCGGTTGCAAAGCCAATCACCTTCTCCCGGTCGAGCTGGGCCGTGACCGAGGGAGTCAGGTCGTGGCTGATGATGATGATCGGTTTCTCAAACTGCGAAAAATCAAGGACCTGCTCGATGCCCTGCAGGTTGTCGATCACCCTCTGCGTGATGTCCTTGAGATCCGCGGCCCGCTCCTTCAGGTAGTCATCATCGATCGCCACAAGGGCCTTGATGTATTCGGAGGCAACGGAATCAAAGGCATAGTCGGCCAGATGCAGATCGTACTCGATGCGCTTGACGACCGCGTCCATGAGGACGGGGTCTTCCAGCACCATCATGTGCGCCTCAAAGATGTTGGCTTCCTGGGCACCCAGATTGGCCATCACCTTCTGCTGCACCTCATTGAGATCGCTACGGGTCTTCACAACCGCCCGCTCGAAGCGCTCGATTTCCTGCTTGGCCTGATCCTTGGAGATCTTCTCGTCAGACAGCTTCCGTTCCTCTTGCGAAATGACAAAAACACGCCCCTGGCAGACGCCCGCAGAAGCGGCGACTCCCCTCAAACTTCTCTCTCTTGGTTCTCCGGCTGGAGGCATGAAGCGCGCCCTTATACCGTCGCAAAATCACCTTGGAAATGAATTTCCCGGGCTTTTTCGAATGCTTGAAACGCGCCTTTCTGAGGCCGCTCGGCACCGGAAATCACCCATCCGCCCATTCGGGAACCACGCCCTGAAAGCGGGTCGCCTCCAAGGTTTCCGGATGTTGAAACCGGATTTCATGGGCATGAAGACACATGGGGGCATCCTCCGGAGTCAGGGTTGATCGATCTCCAATACGCCCGCCCTCCAGGTAAAGTGGATCACCCAGGATGGGAAATCCCCCCGCCCAAAGGTGGATCCGGAT
>CAZKNW010000125.1:0-9377 GCA_964554035.1 uncultured Verrucomicrobiota bacterium | reverse complement strand
GAAAATCGCCCGGGCGAAGGCCGAGCAGGCGACCACCGAGAAGGAGAAGCGCGAATACCGCGATAGCAAACGCCTGGCCTACGTCTCGGAGGCACCCGTAAACTGGTGTCCGGAACTGGGAACCGTCCTCGCGAATGAGGAGGTCATCGACGGCAAGAGCGAGGTCGGCGGCTTCCCTGTCATCCGCAAGCCCATGCGGCAGTGGATGCTCCGCATCACCGCCTATGCACAGCGTCTTCTGGATGACCTGAACGGTATCGACTGGACCGACTCCCTGAAGGACATGCAGCGGAACTGGATCGGGCGTTCCGAGGGAGCCGAGGTGGATTTCAAGGTCGACGGCCAAGATGCGACCATCCGCGTCTTCACCACCCGGCCTGACACCCTTTTCGGCGCCACCTACATGGTGCTTTCTCCCGAACACCGACTGGTGGCCCAGCTGACCACCGATGAGCAGAAGGCGGCCATCGAGGCCTATCAGGAAGCGGCCGCGCGCAAGAGCGATCTCGAGCGCACCGAACTGGCCAAGGACAAGACCGGTGTCTTCACCGGTGCCTACGCCATCAATCCGGTCAATGACGAGAAGGTCCCGATCTGGATCGCCGACTACGTCCTCTCCACCTACGGCACCGGGGCGATCATGGCCGTTCCCGCCCATGACGAACGCGATCACGAATTTGCACAGAAGTTCGACCTTCCGATCAAGGTGGTCGTGCAGGCGCCGGAGGGCGAGGAATCCATCGGGTTCACCGGCATCGGCACCAGCATCAACTCAGGACTTCTCGATGGACTCTCAACACCCGAGGCCAAGAAGAAGATCACCGATTGGCTGGCGGAGAAGGGCGTTGGCGAGAAGACCATCAACTACAAGATCCGCGACTGGTTGTTCAGCCGTCAGCGCTATTGGGGAGAACCCTTCCCCATCATCTGGCGCAAGGACGAGGACGGCAGCCTCTACCACGAGGGACTGGATGCCTCACAGCTTCCCGTGCTCCCTCCTGAACTCACCGACTACAAGCCCACCTCCGACGGCAACCCACCACTGGCAAGGGCCGAGGACTGGTTGAAGACCGAGGACGGCGCCATTCGCGAGACCAACACCATGCCCCAATGGGCAGGCAGTTGCTGGTATTACCTTCGCTACCTGGACGCCAGCAACACCGAGTCCTTCTGCAGCAAGGAGGCCGAGGCCTACTGGATGAACCCGCAGGGTGGCACGCCCGGCGTGGACCTTTATGTGGGCGGCACGGAGCACGCCGTGCTTCACCTGCTCTACGCCCGCTTCTGGCACAAAGTGCTTTTCGATCTAGGACACGTCTCCACACCGGAACCCTTCTACAAGCTGGTCAACCAGGGACTGATCCTCGGCGAGCTGGAGTTCACCTACTTCAGCACCGAGGACGGTGAAAAGGTCCCTTCCAACCTGGTCCGGGAAATCACCGAAGAAGCCGGTGCCTCCGGTGCAAGACTGGTCGGCGTCCACAAGCAGACCGGTGCACGGGTGCTGGGAACCCGCGTCACCGAGGAAGAGGTGGAGTCCAGCGGCAGCGACTATGTGCTGCTTGCCGACAAATCGATCCAGGTGGATGCGCGGAGCTTCAAGATGAGCAAGAGCCGCGGGAACGTGGTCAACCCGGATGACGTCCTGAAGATGTATGGTGCGGATGCCTTCCGGCTCTACGAGATGTTCATGGGCCCATTGGAAATGGTGAAGCCCTGGAGCACCAAGAATGTCGACGGCGTCTACCGCTTCCTGGGACGCGTCTGGCGTCTCTTTGTGAGCAAGGATGGCGAGGTCACCTTCGAGCAGGCGGTGGCTGCGGATCCATCCAAGGCCGGCGAGGCCTTTGCCGGGATCGCCATCGACCCTGCCATCCAGGACACGAAGGCGGATGCCGACCAGTTGAGATCGCTGCATGCCTGCATCAAGAAGGTCACCGAGGATCTCGACGGCATGCGCTTCAACACCGCCATCTCCGCAATGATGGTCTTTGTGAAGGACGCCACGGCATGGAAGGTACGCCCGGCTTCTGTCATGCACACCTTCCTGCAACTGCTCCAGCCCTTCGCACCCCACCTGGCTGAGGAACTGGCGCAGCGTCTCGCCTCCGTCACTGGACAGCCCGTCCAGTCGCTGGCCTACCTCGAATGGCCCGCCTTCGACGCGTCCCTGCTGGTGGAGTCCGAGCTGCTCTACCCCATCCAGGTGAACGGCAAGCTGCGTGACAAGATCACCCTCCCCGCCGACGCGGACAAGGATACCGTTGAGAAGGCGGCCCTCGAATCCGATAAGATCCAGGGATACATCGAGGGCAAGGAAATCAAAAAGGTCATCGTCATCCCCGGGAAGCTGGTCAACATTGTGGCCCGCTGATTGTCAGACATGATCGGACTGACCCGTCAACAACAGCAGTTCCTGTCGGCAACCCTGTTTTTGTTTTTGGTGGGATTGGCTGTAAGATATTGGGTATTAACGCGGGATCCGCAGGTGGTGGAGCCTCCCGCAGCAACTGAGACAGACAATGCAGAACCTTGATTTCGATGAAGTGCTCGACGAGGTGATCCGCAAGGACACGCGGTACCACCGGGATGCCTATCATTTCATCCGCGAGGCACTGGACCACACCCAGCGGGCCGTCTCCAAGGCCAGCAAGGGGGAGATGCGCCATGTCTCGGGCCAGGAAATCCTCAAGGGCATCCGCGACTTCGCGGTGAAAACCTATGGCCCCATGACCATGACCCTCTTCGAGGAATGGGGCATCTCAAAATGCGAGGACTTCGGAAACATCGTCTACAACCTGATCGATTCGAAGGTACTGGCGAAGAACGAGACCGATTCCATCGATGACTTCGCGGCGATCTACACCTTTGAGGAGGCGTTTGTGGAGCCCTTCCTGCCCAAGTCCAAGCTCAGAAAGGCTGACAAGAAGACCTCCGGCAGGAAGACCCCGAAGAAGGGGGACAAGAAGTCAGCCTCCTGACGACACCCGAGGCAGGAACCCTCCTGCCCTTCAATCAACATGAGCCTCAGCAGTATTCCCCCCATCCCAACCGGTACGACCCTCGAACAGCTTCCCAACGGACTGACCATCATTGTCCGGGAGGACCACAGTGCCCCGGTCGTCTCCGTGCAGGCATGGTGCAAGGCAGGCGCGATCCACGAGGGCGACCTGCTGGGAGCAGGCATGTCCCACGCCCTGGAGCACATGCTCTTCAAGGGCACCGACAAACGCCCCGGGCACCGCATCGACCAGGAGGTTCAGGAGGCCGGGGGCCAGATGAACGCCTACACCTCCTTCGACAGGACAGTCTACTACATCGATGCCCCCAACACCGGACTGAACGTCGCGATCGACATCCTTTGCGACATCATGTGCAACGCCACGCTTCCGGCCGATGAGCTGGAAAAGGAGAAACAGGTCATTCTCCGGGAGATGGACATGAACCAGGATGACCCCGGACGCAGGGCAAGCCGTCGGCTTTTCGAGACCGCCTACACACGGAGCCCCTACCGCTTCACCATCATCGGTTACCCCGACATCTTCAACACGCTCAGCCGGGAAGACCTGCTGGATTACTATCACCGTCATTACACGCCGGGGAACGTGTTCTTCGTCGTGACCGGCGACGTAAAGACGGAGGATGTGGTGGCCCAGATCGCCGAGGCCTACAAGGACGTGAAGTCACGTCCCGTCCCCAATCCCTACCTGCCCTCCGAACCGGTCCAGACCGCACCCCGGGACCTGATCGAGGAAGCCCATGTGGAGGTCGAGCACTTCCACTTCAGCTGGCACATACCGGATGTCAGGCATCCGGATACGGCGGCCCTGGATGTGCTTTCCGTCATTCTTGGTGGGGGCCGGAGCTCGCGCCTCTACAAGGAGGTTCGCGAGAAGAAGGCACTTGCCCTGTCGGCCGATGCCTGGACCTACAACCCGGGAAACCCGGGCATCTTTGGAATGAGCGGCGTGACCGAACCCGGCAAGTTTGCCGAGGCACGGACCGCAATGTTGGCCGAACTGAACCGGCTGCTCGATGAGCCTGTTTCCCCCGAGGAACTGAACAAGGCCAAGAAGCAGTTCATTTCCGGCATGCTCAGCACCCGGAAGACCATGTCCGGCCAGGCCCAGGAACTCGGATCCAACTGGCTGGCCGCCAATGACCTTTCCTTCTCCCAACGTTACCTCGACCGCGTCCAGAACCTGACGGTGGAGGACCTCCAGCGGGTCGCCCAAACCTACCTGGTCGAATCCAATCGCACGCTCTTCGCCCTTGTCCCCGAAGGCCTGAAGCCTCATGTCGAGGAACTTGATGAGGACAAACTGGGGGGGGACATCGAGAAGATCGAACTCCCCAACGGGATGCGACTGCTCCTGAAGCAGGACCACAAGCTTCCCTTCGTACAGCTCAAGACCATCTTCAATGGAGGCGTGCTCTCTGAAACACCCGAGAACAGCGGCACCACCAGCATGATGGGCAAGATGCTGCTCAAGGGCACCTCCACGCGGGATGCCGACCAGATCGCCGAACAGATCGAGTCCATCGGTGGACACATCCACAGCTACGGGGGCAACAACAGCTTCGGTGTGGAGGTGGAAACCCTTTCCGATGACTTTGAAACCGGTCTGGAGATCCTGACCGATGTCCTGCTCAATCCCGTTTTCGACGAGCAGATCCTCGAGAGGGAGAAGCAGTTCCAGTTGGCCTCGATCCAGGCAAGGCGCGATCACCTTCTCCAAAGCTGTGGGCGCCTGATGCGCCGCAAGCTCTTTGGAAACGGTGGCTATGGTCTCGACAGCCTCGGCAGCGAGGAAAGTGTTTCAGGAATCACAAGAGAATCGCTGCAGCAGTTCTACAGGCAACGCGTTGCCCCACAACACGCGGTCTTCGTCGCCTTTGGTGACATCGATGCTCCCAAGGTCCGCGAGGCCATCGAAGCAAAGCTGGGATCATGGACCAACCCCGATGCGACGGCTCCCATCATGGAACACGTGAATACTCCGGAACCCGGAAAGCACGTGGAGACACGCAAGAAGCAGCAGGCCGTCATCGTCATGGGCTTCCCTGGAATCACCATGGACTCCCCTGACCGCCATGCCCTCGATCTCATCCACGAGGCATGCAGTGACCTGGGTTCGCGGCTCTTCATGAAGATCCGGGACGAACTGGGGCTCGCCTACTACGTGGGGGCCCAGACTGTTCCCGGCAAGACACCCGGCTACTTCTCCTTCTACTCCGGCACCGAGCCCTCCAAGGTCGACCAGGTCGAGAAGGAATTCCTCAACGAGGTGGCCGAGCTCTGCAAGAACGGCCTCAGCCAGGAAGAACTCGACCGCGCCAAGGCCAAGACGCTGGGTCACAAGAAGATCGGACGCCAGGAGCTTTCCGCCCTCGGAATGAACGCCGCCTTGGACGAGTTATTTGGTCTCGGATTCGACCACTACCTCGCCGAAGAAAAGGAAATCAGCGCCGTCACCGTCGAAGACACACGCCGCGTCGCCCAGACCTACTTCAAGCCCGAGAACATGGTGGTCGCCATCCTGAAGCCGGAATTGGAACAGGAGTAAATGAAGAGCTCCTTGGTTAGGAGTCCCCTTGTTCGTAGAACCCATATCAGGTAGGGCGATCACTCCGTGAGCGCCTGAGCTTGGGTTGCCAGCGCACCATCGGCATGGTTACACCGTCCGCAGCACAGGCCCGCGCGGAGCGACGGGCCCTACCGTTTTCACACAGCCTCTGAAGGCGGAACTCCAGACGTATCGGTCATCGCACGCCACTCCTTCTCGATCTCCAGGGGCCGGGACTCTGAAAGGAACCAGCATTTCCTCCTCGGATTTCCTCATCTTTGGAAGAATCATTCCCCATGCCCTACGAGGAGAAAGTCGCCCAACGTGTCAGGGATGTCCTTGGTGAACGATCCGACATCGCTGAGAAAAAGATGTTTGGTGGGATCGCGTTTCTGCTGAACGGAAAGATGGCGGTTGGCGTGCTTGGTGACTGCCTGGTTCTGAAGCTTGGAAACGACCTCGCGGAGGATTCCCTCAAGCGCAAGCACACACGCCCCATGGACTTCACAGGCAAGGTGATCCGCAGCATGCTCTATGTGGAACCCGCTGGATTCAGGACCAAAGCACAGTTGGCTTCGTGGATCGACAAGGCCTTGGAGGCGAATACCGCTTCAAGGTAGTCCCTTGGTGAACTGAAGTGGGACCTCTTGGCAAGAGGTCCCTACCCGCTTGGTAGGGACGCATCGCCGTAGGCATCCCACTTCGAGCCGAGCCGGTCCACTAGCTCAATGACCTCAGGTAGAGATGCGCCAAGGCTCCGATCACCGGGGCTTTGTCACCGCAGATGGAGTATTCGAATCCCTTCAGGGTTCGGAACGATTTCAGTGCGTACTGGCGATAGGTCTCCTCAGCCGCCTTGCGGTACTTCTCCTTCACGTCCTCGGAGAGATCGCAGACGCCACCGCCGATGATCAGCTTGTCGTAGTCCCCAACGTAGTTGACCGAGAGCAGCGTCAAACCAAGCGCCCGTGCCTGATCCATGAAGAGTTCCATGGCAAGCTTGTCACCATTGGCGGCCAGGCGTCGCAACTGCTTGGCCTTGTCCTTGGGCGTGCCCTCCATCTGGTTGAGGGAATGGTCCTTCCACTCATCCAGGGTGAGTCGATAGGCCAACTGGTGTGTCAAGGATGTCAGGGAAACGGCGGACTCTGCCGTGCAGGGGGCATTGCCCACCATGAGTTCGCGGTCGTGATTGTGACGAAAAGCGAAATAGGGAAGCAGGATGTGCCCTACGTGCCCGGCCCGGCCGCCCACTCCACGGACGACATGTCCGGAACGAACGGCGCCACCGCCAAGGCCTGTTCCCACGATGACCATGAACAGGGTGCTGCATCCATCGCTCCCATCCTCGGCCACTGGAATCTCGGACCATTTCACCTTGCCGCTACGGATGGCATATTCACCCAGCGCAGCCGCCTGGCCATCGCCGATGTAATGGACCTTGATCTCCGGGTTCTTCCTTTGAAGCGCCGCCTCGAGCTCGGCACGCACAGGAAACCCCTCCCAGCCTTCGGCCCTGAGATTGGGCGGTTTGCCCAGGACACCATCCTTGGTCGCGGGCCCCGGGGTCGCCAGACCGACGGACTTGACGTCGGAGATGCAACCGCCAGCCTCGCCGACGTTGGTGATCATGTTGTCCACAATGGACTGTACCGTCGCATGCGGACCTTCGGCGGAACGCGTGTCAAACTGGTCTGAAAGACGCAACACCTCCGAAGATTCGTTCCCGACCGAAATCGTCGTGGTCGTACCACCCACATCAACGCCGACATAGAAGTCGCTCATGTGAATAGTGTTACCACTCCCCAAGGAAAAGGAAATGCCTATCCCCGGCAGAGGCCCCAGATTTTTCTCGAATCCTTCCGTTCCCGAAGCCATTTTCAGGCTTCCCATGAACAAACGTCTGATCGGCTTTCTGCTTATCCTCGGGCTGGCCAACCCGGCCGCGCTTTTCGCCCGGAAACCCAACGTTCTATTCTTCCTCGTCGACGACCTGGGCGTCATGGACATCGGCGCCTACAATCCGGATACCTTTTACGAGACCCCCAACATCGACCGACTGGCGGCAACAGGTATGAGATTCACCCAGGGATACGCCGCCAATCCCGTCTGCAGCCCCACCCGCTACAGCATCATGACCGGTCGGCACCCATCCCGCCCGGACTGCACCAATTTCTTCTCCGGAAAACGCGGTGGGCGCTTTGCCTCTGCCCCGCTCTACGACCAGATGGACCTTTCCGAGGTCACCATCGCCGAGGAACTGAAGAAGGGTGGCTACACCACCTTCTTCGCCGGCAAATGGCACCTGGGCCCCACCGAAGAATTCTGGCCTGAAAACCAGGGCTTCGACGTGAACAAGGGCGGCCACAACAAGGGCGGCCCCTATGGTCCCGGAAAATATTTCTCCCCCTATGGAAATCCGAGGCTTTCAGACGGCCCCAAGGGAGAGCACCTTCCCACCCGTCTGGCCAACGAGACCATCGACTTCATGAAGGCCAACAAGGACAAGCCCTTCTTCGCCTATCTCGCCTTCTACTCGGTGCACACGCCCCTCATGGCACCGAAGGAACTGGTGGAGAAATACAGGAAGAAGGCAGAACGCCTCGGACTGAACGGCAAGAAGGAGTTTGCCCCGGAGGAGCAGGTATTCCCAAACGCGAAACAGGAGCGTGAAGTCCGCATCCTCCAGAAGCACGCCGTCTATGCAGGCATGATGGAGTCCATGGACAACCAGGTGGGAAGGGTCCTGAACGCCCTCAAGGAGCTCGGCATCGAGAACGACACCGCGGTCTGCTTCATGTCCGACAACGGTGGTCTTTCAACCTCCGAAGGTTCCCCAACATCCAACCTGCCCCTGCGTGGCGGCAAGGGCTGGGTCTACGAGGGTGGCATCCGGGAGCCCTACATCATCCGCTGGCCCGGCCAGACCCAACCCGGCAGCACCAGTGACTTCCCTGTCGTCAGCATGGACTTCTATCCGACGATCCTCGAGATGGCAGGACTCAAGCTGAAGCCCAGGCAACACCTCGACGGCGTCAGCCTCGCTTCGATCCTCAAGGGAGGCAAGGCACCCGAGCGTGATGCCCTGTTCTGGCACTATCCCCACTACAGCAACCAGGGTGGCTTCCCCGGTGGAGCCGTCCGCATGGGCAACTGGAAGCTTGTTGAACGCTACGAGGATGGACGCATCCACCTCTACGATCTCTCATCGGATGTCGGCGAGAAGAACGACCTCGCCGCAAAGCGTCCGGACCTCGTGGAGAAGATGAGGGAGCGCCTGCACGCCTTCTACTCGGACGTGGACGCCAAATTCCTCCAACCCCTCAAGGAAGACGGTCCAAGGCCCTGGCAGCCGTAGGCGAACACCAAGACGCTCGATCTTCCGAAAGGTTCCGGAGTGCGGTCGCGGAGCTACCGCTTTTACACGGTGCTTTACTGTCGCTTACTTGGAGCAATGTCAGAGCAGTGGTTTCCCTGTCGCCGTTGTCCTGCACCGACAAATTGCCCATTCAACCCTCTGAATCCCCATTCTTCTTCCAAGCCAGATGTATGAGCGGCAGCTTCGCAGCCGCACTCTCAAACCTTCGGGCAATCGATGGGCCCAACTCTGAAGCATGTTGAAAGCCTGTTCGTAGCTCCTCCTCACCCTCCACTGGCCATGGCGGCCAGCCAGGTGACGTAGACAAGGGCGACCAGCACGGAGGCGGAGACCATTTGCCATGCAGACTCGGTCAGGCGTTCCTGACGGATCAATGAAAGCGGCACGGCGATCATCGCACCTCCCAGGAAGCCTCCCATGTGGGCGATATG
>CAZKNW010000124.1:0-9384 GCA_964554035.1 uncultured Verrucomicrobiota bacterium | reverse complement strand
GGGCAGGCCGACCTCTTCCTTGCGGGATTTCTTGGAATCGATTTCCAGACGAAGGGAAAGAACGTCTACCGCCTGCTCGATGCCAAGGTGACCTTTCACCGTGGGCTTCCTGTCCCGGGCGAGGTGATTCATTACGACATCCACATCGATGAGTTCTTCCGGCAGGGCGATACCTGGCTTTTCCGCTTTCGCTTTGAAGGAACCGTGAATGGGCAGCCATTGCTCAGCATGCGCAATGGTTGTGCCGGGTTCTTCAGCGAGGAGGAACTCAACTCCGGGAAGGGCATCGTCCAGACGACCCTGGATCTCAAGCCCATGCCGGGAACGCTTCCGGAAGACTGGAGGGAACTGGTTCCGATGAAGGTCGAGTCGTTTGATGAAGGCCAGGTGGACGCGATTCGTGCCGGGCGTCTTGAAGAAGCCTTCGGCAGTGCCTTTGCCGGACTTCAACTCAGGCGCCCCATCACGATCCCGGACGGCAAGATGAGGCTGCTGGATCGAATCACCCACCTGGATCCCAAGGGTGGGCGTTATGGCATGGGCATCATCCGGGCCGAGGCGGACATTCACCCGGACGACTGGTTCCTGACCTGTCATTTTGTGGATGACATGGTGATGCCCGGCACACTGATGTTTGAATGCTGTCTCCATACCCTCCGGGTCTACCTGCTCAGGATGGGCTGGGTGATGGAGGCGGAAGGCAAGGCGGTGGAGCCGGTGCCCGGCGTGATCAGCCAGTTGAAGTGTCGAGGTCAGGTCATCCGCTCGACCAAGGTAGCCGCCTACGAGATCACGCTGAAGGAGCTGGGCTATCGTCCCGAGCCCTACGCCGTGGTGGATGCCATGATGTATGGGGACGGGAAGAAGATCGTGGAGATCACCAGCATGTCGGTGCGCTTTGCCGGAGCCACCCGTGAAGAGGTGGAATCCCATTGGCTGGGCTTTTCCGATGTCCCTGAGGCAGCGGCTTGCATGGTCGAGGAGAATGGAGTCCTTTACGAACGCAAACCGCCGCTCTTCACCTATGAGCAGATCAATGCCTTTGCCGTGGGGAAACCTTCCTTTGCCTTTGGAGCCCGCTACGAGGTCTTTGACAAGGACAGGAAGATTGCGCGGCTTCCCGGCCCGCCCTACCAGTTCATGGACCGGGTGACACACATTCAGGATTGTGAGCCATGGGTCCTGACGGCGGGAGGTGTGATCGAGGCACAGTACGACGTCCCGCCCGAAGAGTGGTATTTTGGATCAAACCGGCAGGGGGACATGCCCTTTGCGGTCCTTCTCGAGATAGCCCTTCAACCTTGTGGCTGGCTGGCCGGATATCTTGGATCGGCGCTGACGAGTGAGGAGGACCTTTCCTTCCGCAACTTGGGAGGCACGGCCACCCAGTTCATGGCGGTGGGACCCGACGTCGGAACACTGAGCATCGACGTGAAGATCACCCGCGTTTCCAACGCGGGGGGGATGATCATCCAGAATTTCGACTACAAGGTCAGGAGTCGGCAGGGACTGGTCTATGAGGGCGACACCTACTTCGGTTTCTTCTCCAAGTCGGCGCTCGCCAACCAGGTGGGGATCCGGGAGGCCCAGCCTTGGAAGCCTTCCGAACGGGACCTCGAGGCTGCGGAGTCCTTCGTCTATCCAAAGGAGGGTTCCTATCCAACAGGCATGATCCGCATGGTGGACGAAGTGACGGCCTTCCTGCCTGATGGAGGTCCCTGCGGACTGGGATTCATCCGGGGGATGAAGGCGGTCAATCCGGATGAGTGGTTCTTCAAGGCCCATTTCTACCAGGACCCGGTCATTCCAGGGTCCCTTGGATTGGAGTCGTTCCTGCAATTGTTGAAGGTCGTGGCCGCCCGCAGGTGGGGATGGTCGGCGGGAAGCCGCATCGAGGCGGTGGCCTGTGGTGGGAAGCATGAATGGCTCTACCGAGGGCAGATAATCCCGTCTGACTCCATGGTTACGGTGGAAGCGGTGGTTACTCGTGTGGACGATGAGACCCGGACGCTGTATGCCGATGGCTTCCTGACCGTGGACGGAAGAATCATCTACGGGATGAAGGACTTTCCGGTCAGGCTCCTCGGTGCCTGATCTGGGAGGGTCTCTTGAATGGGGCTTGACGCCAAAAAGGCACTTACGATAGCTTCCTTCAGCAAGCACAATTTGCAGAGTGTTCGAGTGATGGAGTCGGAAACTTACTTTCCGGCTTTTTTATTCATTTAGGCCGGTGTTGGGAAAGACCTATGAATCAAGAGTTTCTAGCCATTCTGGATTATTGGGAGCGCGAGAAGGGCATCCGCAAGGAAACCCTGATCGGCGCCGTTGAAGAGGCATTGGTCTCTGCTGCCAAGAAAGCTGTGGGTCCTGCCCGTAACCTACGTTGTGAAATCGACCGGAAGACCGGTGACATCCGGGCCTTTGCAAACCTCCTCGTGGTCGAGTCCGTGAGTGCCAGACATGATGAAATCTCCCTTTCGGAGGCCAAACGCCTCAAGCGGGATGCCGTGTTGGGTGAGGAGGTTGAGAAGGAGGTGACTCCAAGGAATTTCGGAAGGATTGCGGCACAGTATGCCAAGCAGGCGCTGTTGCAGCAGGTGCGTCGTGCCGAGAAGGCCCTCATCTACGAAGAGTTCAAGGATCGCACCGGAGATGTCGTCAGCGGCATCGTGCGCCGCTTTGAGCGTTCCGATGTGATCATCGACCTCGGCCGATATGAGGCAACCCTGCCGAACAGGGAACGTGTTCCTACCGAGGAATACCAGCCAGGCGAGCGGATTCGTTGCTACGTGAAGGCGGTTGAGGAAACGGGTCATGGCCCGGAGATCATCCTCTCCCGTGCCGATGCGAAGTTTGTGGTGAAGCTTTTCCGTCTCGAGGTTTCCGAGATCAATGACGGTACCGTTGAGATTCGAAGCGTGGCTCGTGAACCAGGTTTCCGCACCAAGCTTGCGGTCTTCTCAAGCGATCACCGGGTCGATCCGGTGGGCGCCTGTGTTGGGCTTCGGGGCCAGCGGGTGAAGAACATCGTTCGGGAGTTGAATAACGAGAAGGTGGACATCATCAAGTGGGATTCCGACTTGAAGACCTATGTCGCCAATGCCTTGGCTCCTGCCCAGATCCGTGCCTTCGAGATCGATGAAACCAACCGCCGTGTAAAGGTGCTGGTTTCCGAGGATCAGTTGTCGCTCGCGATTGGACGTCGCGGACAGAACGCCCGTCTGACCTCCAAGCTGACCGGCTGGCAGGTGGACATCGAGCAGGAGACCATCATGGAGCTCGGCTTCGAGGACAAGGTGGCCCAGGCCGTTGAGGCAATTGCCTCGATTGATGGCGTGGACTCCACCACGGCGGACAAGCTGGTGCATGCCGGGTTCCTCTCGCTTGAGGACCTCCTGCATGTGGACGCCGAGGATCTGGCCGACATTCCTGAGCTTCAGGACCAGGCGGAGCAGATCATCAGTGCGGTCAAGGCAGAGGATGCCCGCCGCAATGCAGAGATGTCTGCCGCCGAGTCGACAGACAACAGCGGAGAATAAGATGTCAGCGCGAGCGAACAGTTTGCGCATGACCGGCGGGGCACGCCTCGCGATTGCAGAAAAATTTACCTATGCCCGTTCGTATTTACGAAATTGCCCGTCAAGTGGGCCTGTCCAGCAAAGAAGTGCTGGGCAAGGCCAAGGAACTCGGTATTGAAGCCAAGGTCGCATCGAGTTCCATCGATAAAATCAGCGCAGAATATCTCATAGGCAAGCTCAGCCCCGAGCCTGCCGAGCCGGAAGGAAAGAGCGAACCGGAGAAGCCGGTCGAACCGGCTCCCATCGTCATCGTCAAGGAAGAGCCGAAGGAGCCTGAAAGCGAACCCACCACCGAGCCTGCCGAGGTGGAAACGGCGGAGACGGAGACCAGCACGGAATCGGTTGAGGTTGAGGGATCCCAGGAGGATGCCTCCGAGGAAGAGGTGGTTGAGGAAGAGGCTGCGGTCGAAGAGACGACCGAAGAAGCAGTGGAAACCGGGATTGAGGTGGAGTCTGTGGAGGTTTCCTCCGAGGAATCTGTTGAGCCGGAAGCCATTGCCGAGACCGCTCAGGTGGTGGAAGAGGACCAGGCGCCGAAACTGGGAGAGAAGGTCGGTTTCATCCAGTTGCCTCGTGGTCCGGTCCGGGGTGCCCGTCCGAATCGCAAGGACAAGAAGGACAAGCGGGACATGCCCAAGTCTGGTGGCGATGGTGCGGGACGTGGTCCTGGCGGCCAGAAGTTCAAGGTCTACAATCCTCCCCCCAATGCACCGGGCATTGTTCTTAAGACACCGATTGTGGTTCGCGACCTTGCGGAAAAGCTGAACCGCAAGCCATTCCAGATCATTGCGGACCTGATGGAGATGGGCGTGTTTGCCAACGTCAACCAGGCCCTTGAAGAGCCGGTGGCAAAGAGCGTCTGCGCAAAGCACGGTTTCAAGTTTGAGGTGGAGAAACGTGGTGGGCGGGGTGCCGGTCCCATCACCAAGCCCAAGGCCAAGAAGATTGAGCTCGATCAGGACGACAAGCCTGAGGATCTCAAGCTCCGTGCCCCGATCATCACGATCATGGGCCACGTCGATCACGGTAAGACCACGCTGCTCGACACCATCCGCTCGGCCCGCGTGGCCTCGGGGGAATCCGGTGGCATCACGCAGCATATCGGTGCCTACACAATCGAGATTCCCCATCCGGAGCGCCCGAAGGAGATGCAGCAGCTCACCTTCCTCGACACACCCGGCCATGCCGCGTTCAGTTCCATGCGGGCAAGGGGTGCGACAGTGACCGACATAGTCGTGCTCGTGGTCGCAGCGGATGATGGACTCAAGCCACAGACCCTGGAGGCGATCGATCATGCCCGCGCGGCGGAGGTTCCGATTGTCGTGGCGGTCAACAAGTGTGATTCCCCCAATGCCAACCCGATGCAGGTCCGCACCCAGCTTCAGGACAAGGGACTCATGTGTGAGGAATGGGGAGGTGAAACCATCTTCCAGGATATTTCCGCACTCAAGAATGAGAACATCGACAAGCTCCTTGAGCTTCTCATCCTCCAAGCCGAGATGCTTGAGCTCAAGGCAAACCCGAACCGCAAAGCCGTGGGTAATGTGATTGAGTCGGGAATCGACCGGGCTGGTCCCACCGCCACGGTGCTCGTCCGCAAGGGAACGCTCAAGCAGGGCGATGCCGTCATCTGTGGCGAGTTTTGGGGCAAGGCAAAGGCTCTCATCGACGACCATGGTGCCCGAGTCAAGTCCGCTGGGCCGTCCGTCGCCGTCAAGGTCCTTGGCCTGAATGGTGTTCCCGGAGCCGGTGTCATGTTCAACGTGGTGGAGAACGAGAAGGAGGCCAAGACCCTTGGTGAAAAGCGCAGGGATGAGGCCAAGGTGGCTGCCACCGAACAACGGTCCAAGGTGACGCTCGAGAACCTTTTCAAGACGCTTGAGGATGGTTCGCGCAAGACGCTCAAGGTCATCGTCAAGGCGGACACCCATGGTTCCAAGGAAGCAGTAGTCGACGCCCTGAAGGAAATCGATTCCGAGAAGGTCACCCTTGATGTGGTGCACAGCGGTGTCGGTATCATCACCGGTACGGACGTCGCACTCGCGTCTGCCTCGGACACCATCATCCTCGGTTTTCATACCAAGCCAGACAAGGCGGCCAATGAGGCCTCGCGCCGTGAGGGCGTCGAGATCCGCACCTATGAAATCATCTACGAACTGGTGGATGACGTGCGTGACGCCATGGCGGGACTTCTGGATCCGATCGAGAATGTCGTCAAGGTAGGTGCCGCCGATGTGCATAAGGTCTTTGGACTTTCCAAGGGCGGCAATGTGGCTGGCTGTATTGTCAGCAATGGTCGCATCATCAAGGGACGCGCCAACGTGCTCCGCAGGGACAAGGAAATCTGGAGCGGCAATGTGATGTCCCTCAGGCGCTTCCAGGACGAGGTCAACGAGGTTCGTCTGGGTATGGACTGTGGTATCCGCTTGGATGGATTCAACGAGTTTGAAGAGGGAGACGTCATCGAGTGCTTCACCACTGAGAAGGTGAAGCAGGAGCTATAGTCTCCGTTAGCTTTATCCGGTTCCAATGAGTTCCCGCCGAATTCAACGGGTGCGTGAGTTGTTGAAGCGTGCCGTAGGTGACATCATCCAGCGTGATTTCAGCATGGAGGAGGTGGGCCTTGTCTCCGTGACGGATGTCCATGTCTCCCCGGACCTGCGCAATGCCACGGTCTTCATTGGTGTCGTCGGGTCGGAAGACCAGAAACGCCGTGCCCCCAGGGTCATCCGGGGAAACTTGCGGATGATCCAGCTCCAGCTTGGTAAGGCCATCACCCTGAAGCGGACCCCGCACCTCAAGATTGCCCTCGATGACTCCGCGGAACGAGGCGTGCGCGTGGTCGATATCATCGAGGAACTGGAACGCAAGGATGCGGAAAGGGCAGCCCTCGGGGAGAGTGCCGACGACCAGGTCGAAGACGACGTCCCCGGCGAGGACGAGGACAAGGTCGATTGATGAAAACCGGACCGTCATCCATCGAGCGCATCCTTGAGGCGATCGACGAAAACCAGACGTTCTGCATCATTGGACACCAAAGGCCCGATGGGGACTGCATCGGCTCACAGCTGGGTCTCACGATCGCCCTTCGCAATGAGGGTAAGGAGGTGTCCTGCTGGAACAAGGACCCTGTTCCACAGAAGCTGAAGTTTCTCGATGGCAAGAAGGTGGTCCAGCGACCCAAGGAAAATGAGGCCTTTGACTGCGTGATCTGCGTGGATTCCGCCAATCCGGACCAATTGGGCAGGACGGCTGAGTTCGTTCGCGAGCGCAAGATGCTCATCAACATCGACCACCATTCCAGCAATACGCGTTATGGTGACATCAATTGGATTTCCTCAAGGTCGCCCTCCACGGGAGAGATGATCTATCGCCTGATGCGTGAGGGGGGATGGCATATCACGCCGCGCATTGCGGACTGTCTCTTCACCGCGATGTCCACCGATACCGGGAGCTTTCAGAACTCCAACACACAGCCTGAGACCTTCACGGCGGCTGGAGATCTCTTGGAGAAGGGGGCCGATGTCAGCCGGATCAGTGATGAGGTCTACCAGTCCTATCCGCTTTCGCGGGTGCGCCTGCTCAAGCATGTCTACAATCACTTTCGCCTGATCGAGGACAACCAGATCGGCTATTTCTGGCTGAAGCTCGGCGACTTTACCCGGACGGGTTCGGATCCGACCGAGGTAGAAGGATTGATCGACCACATCCGCAATATTGATGACGTGGTCCTGGCCTGCATGTTTGAGGAACTGGAACCCAACGTGACCCGCATCTCACTACGTTCGAAGAGCAAGCAGATCAACGTGGCAGAGGTGGCCAAGCAACTGGGAGGTGGAGGCCACCAGGCACTCGCCGGAGCGCGCATGACCGGGAAGCCGATGACGGTGCAGAGAAAAGTGATTGCCGCCTTGAGAAAGGCCCTGAAGGCCGCTGATAAGAAGAATTGATCAATGCAGGAGTTTGGACCATTTGACGGACTGTTGTTGGTGGACAAGCCGGCAGGCCCCACCTCCCACGACATTATTGACGGCATACGCTGGCAGTTTGGGCTCAAGAAGGTGGGTCACTGCGGAACGCTGGATCCGGCTGCGACCGGCCTCCTCCTCGTGGTGGTCGGCAAGGCAACCCGGCTTTCGGAAAGACTGCTGTCCGACGACAAGGTCTACGAGGGAATCATCAAGATGGGTGAGGTGACCGATTCCTACGATGCGGCCGGGGAGGTGGTGGAGTCCCATGAGGTCCCTGTTGATCTTTCCCTTGAGCAGCTACAGGAGGCAGGCAGGGAATTCCTGGGTGACATCATGCAGGAACCCCCGATGGTCTCCGCGGTGAAGAAGGAAGGCGTGCCGCTCTACAAGCTGGCCCGCAAGGGTGTGAAGGTGGAGCGCAAGGCACGGCTGGTTCACGTCTACGAGTTTCCACTGCTGCATTTTCAAAGTCCACGTGTCTGGTTTCGTGTCCGTTGCACCAAGGGTGGCTACGTCAGGAGCCTTGCCCATGAACTCGGTGCCAGGATAGGTTGCGGTGCCCATCTCGAACGACTGCACCGAACCCAGTCGGGCAGCTTCAAATGCGACGATGCCATACGCTTTGAGGAGCTTCTTGGCCTGGACCGGGATGGACTTGCCCAAAGGATCATTCCGATCCGGGAACTCGCCCGGATCCTGGGACCCATGTTTTCCGGTGCGAAGAACTGAGCCATGGAGGTGGTGCACGATCCAGCGGAGCTGAAGGGAAGGGCGCGACGCTTCTGTCTCGCCATCGGCTTCTTTGACGGAGTGCACCTGGGCCATCAACAGATCCTTCACCAGACGGTAGCCGATGCCGGGGTCAAGGGTGCTGCCTCAGTGGGCGTCACCTTCCATCGGCATCCCGCGACGGTGGTGGCCCCCGAGCGGGCTCCACGACTGATCTATCCCAGCTGGAAGCGTCGGCAGGTGCTTCGTGGGCAGGGACTGGACTACCTCCTCGAGATCCCCTTCGATCATGAATTCAGCCAGAAGACCTCAGAGGACTTCCTTGCGTATCTCGAGACCGGGTTGGGTTCGATCACCAGCATTTGTGTGGGAAGGGGCTTTGCATTCGGTAAGGGGCGGGCAGGAAATGTTGATCTGCTGAAAGGCATCGGAAAGGAAAAGGGATTTCACGTCCATGGCCTGGCGGCCGTGGCGCTTGATGGAGAAACCGTCAGCAGCACCCGGATTCGTGGTTGCATTGCAGAAGGTGATTTTGATTCCGCATCCCAGATGCTGGGCCATGGCTACGCGTTCTGTGGGACCGTGATGGAAGGTGTCCAACTTGGAAGGAAGCTGGGATTTCCAACAGCGAATCTGGAGATCGATGGGATGCAGACGCCTCCCAACGGGGTTTATGCCATAAGGGTGAAGCATGCGGGAGGAACGGCAGGCGGCGTCTTCAACCTGGGTTTCCGGCCCACGGTGGATTCCGGGGATCCGGTGCTTCACGCGGAAGCCCACCTACTGGACTTTGATGGTGATCTCTATGGACAGGAAATTGAGGTTTCCTTCTTGTCCAAGCTGAGGGATGAGAGGCGCTTCAATGGCATCGATGAACTCAAGTCACAGATTGCCAGGGACATTGAGGAAGCGAGGGATATCCTCTGAGAAAAAATGGTCGGGACGACTGGATTCGAACCAGCGACCTCTAGTACCCCATACTAGCGCTCTACCAGGCTAAGCTACGTCCCGACAGACCTTTTGAACAGGTCGAAGGCCGGAGAAGATACGGGATCAGAGAATCATTTCAATCCCTTTTCCACTCCGACTTCCTCGCTTGGCACCAG
>CAZKNW010000123.1:0-9403 GCA_964554035.1 uncultured Verrucomicrobiota bacterium | reverse complement strand
AGGCATGACTGTTCATCTTGTGCTTGGGTTCCGGCTCCGCCACATGGAAGACCTCCACGTTGTGGATCAGTTTCCCGGATTCAAGATCCACACAAAGCGCCCTGAGGGACTTTCCATCATCGAGGGCCGTGGTCATCCAGACCTGACCGTCCAGGACGACAGGCGAGGACCAGCCTTCCCCAGGGAGTTCCGACTTCCAAAGAATCCCCTTCCCTTCCTCAAGCTTCAGTGGGATGCCCTGGCTCGATGCGTGGCTGTGATTCGGCCCAAGGAAGGAAGGCCAGTCTGCCTGCAACGATGAGCCAGACAAGGTGAGTGTGGCGGCAAGAAGCGAAACTTTGAAAATCTTCGACATGGTGATGTTGTATAGGACTGATTTGGACAGTATGGATTCAATGCTTTTTGGACAGAGAACTTTTGGATCCATCTTATGAGTGATTGCGAACCCATGCCCCTTTTCGTTTACGGATCCCTCCAGGTGCCCAAGGTGCTGGAGGTCGTGATCGGTCGACCCATCGAGGGCAAGCCGGCCAGCGCTCCGGGGTTCAGAAGGTTTGTCATGAAGGGTTATTCCTTCCCCGGAATGATCCCGGAAGCAGAGGCAAGCACCGGTGGGCGGCTGATCGAGGGCCTGACCGAGGAGGACCTGGAACGCCTCGACCATTTCGAGGGAGAGCCTTACCTACGGCAAAAGATTCGGGTTCTTTTGGACGGAAATGCGCCCTCGGAGGCTTGGGCCTACGTCATTCCAGCCGAAGAAACAGGCTTCATCACCGATCTCGAATGGGATCTACAGAAGTTTATCGATAACGATTTGGAAGTTTTCCTCGGTGAATCGTGATTCATCCCTTCGCCCTAAGCCCCTCAGGGGCAGATACCTAGAATATCCCCACGGCCCAGGTGAATCGAACTCTGCCAAAACCGCCCGTTTTTATGCTGTTTTGAGCCATTTCACGCTTGCTTGGAAAATAAGAAAGGCATAACAATGCCATTTAAATGCCGAGAGTTCCAAACAAGGTCAAAACGGTGACCATCACCATTTCGACCACGCCCGGGGTGCATGAGCGCCTTGAGCGTCTGGTCGAGTCGGGACTTTACGGCAAAAACCCCGCGGAGGCAGCAGAGCGCCTGATCGCCCGCGGTCTGGAGAACCTGATGGAACAGGGCAAGCTCTTGAAGCACGAGAGCGGCTCCAACTGATCCCCCCATGACACCCGACATCCACATCCTGGCCATCGCTGACCTTACCTATGTCTGGCAAAAGGCGACGGTCGAAGGTCAGGGCATCATTCTTCTCCTTGGACTCTTTTCCACCTTTGCCTGGTCCGTCATGGCCGCCAAGGGCCTGCAAATGCGGAAAGCCACCAAGCTGAACTCGCTTTTCATCGAGGAATTCAACAAATCCCCCCGAATCCTCGACATCTACGACCGCAATGTGGCCGTAGACGGATGTCCCCTTTTCGCCGTTTACAAGGCAGGCGCGGCGGAACTGGACCATCGCCTCCGTGGCAGGAAGTCCGATGGAGCCCGCAAGGCCGATGTCACCCTGAACCAGATGGAACACGTCAAACGTGCCCTGGAGCGCGCCGTGGCAAGGGAGGCGCTCCAGTTGGAATCCGGACTCATTCTCCTCGCCATCGCGGTCAGCGGTGCCCCGTTCCTGGGACTTCTTGGAACCGTCTGGGGTGTGATGAGCGTCTTCAGCGATGTCGCCCAGAAGGGGCAGGCAGACCTTCCGACCATGGCGCCCGGTCTTTCCGCAGCCATGATGACCACCGTGGCAGGCCTCCTCGTGGCCATTCCGTCCATGTTCGGCTACAACTGGCTGGTCCATCACCTCCGTGTCCACACGGTCGAGCTCGACAATTTCGCCCAGGAACTCGCCTCCCGCATCGAGACCGAATATCTCGAGGACGAACCCCGGGAAACCACCGCCTGACCGGTCATGAGAAGGTTCTCCCAGCGCAATCCACTGGTCACCCTCAGCGACATCAACATCACGCCGCTGCTGGATCTGGCCTTTGTGCTGCTGATCATCTTCGTGATCGCCACGCCACTCATCGAGCATGGCATCAATGTGGATCTCCCGGACGGTGGAACGCCCGATGATCCGGTGGAGAGAAGCGATGTCCGGATGGTCGAGGTGGATCCGGCCGGGGCCTTTGTCTTGGACGGAAGGCCAATGGATCTGAATGCGATCGAGTCGGCGTTGGTCTCCAATTATGCGACCAATGCAAAAATGGTCGTTTACGTCCGTGCTGACGGAAACAGCCCCTATAAACAGGTGGCGGCACTGTTGAATCGTTGCGAACAGAACGGAATTAGTCGAATCTCCCTTCGGACCGACCCGGAATAAGCGATGAATCGTTTTAGGAACAAATGCCTGATCGCCTCCCTCCTGGGCCACGCACTCCTGCTGGTGGCCCTGGTGGTCGGACCTGCGTTCCTGCCCAAGCCTGAGAAGGAGGCCCCTGTCCTGGACTTCATCCCCTCCAAATTCGTCGAGGACATCATGAAGAATGGTGGCGGCTCCAAGGTCGAGGTGGCCAAGGTGGAACCCACCCCTGCCCCTCCCACTCCCAAGCCAGCACCAACGCCTCCCAAACCGCCGGAACCGGTGAAGGTCGAACCCAAGCCAAAGCCGCCGGAACCCAAACCCGTCAAGGTGGAGACGCCCAAGCCCACTCCTCCCAAGCCAACACCGGTGAAGGTGACCCCAAAGCCGACTCCTAAACCCACGCCAAAGCCAACTCCAAAGCCCACACCGAAACCGACTCCAAAGAAGGAGCCGATGAAGTTCGACTTCGACAGCGCCAAGAGTTTTACGACCAAGGACAACACGGCGGAGAAGAAGGCTCGGGAAGCAGCCGAACGTGCCCGCCGCGAGGAAGCCCAGCGGCAAAAGGAGTATCGTGAACTCAAGGCCAAGCTTGCGAAGAACAGTGAGTCGGTGAAACAGGCCTTCAGCGATGCCCGCTCGAATCTCAAGCCCACCACGACGATCAGTGTTCCCGGACCGGGTGGTCATGCCTTTGCCAGCTACGCCGCCGTGGTGAAGGCGATCTACGACGGGGCATGGCGCGACACCGACCAGATCAAGTCCAAGGACAGCACCATCAAGGTCAAGGTTGTCGTTGCCAAGGATGGCAAGGTCCTTCAGGAAACCATCATTTCAGGAGCACGCACCAGCGAGACCGGGCGTTCAGTCCAGGCCGCCCTCAACCGCGTGCACACCATTCGCCCTTTCCCTCCCGGCGTAAATGACGCAACACGGGAGTTCATCATCAATTTCAACCTGGAATCACGTAACTACGCCGGCTGATGCGCTTACTCCTCTCCCTGCTCTCCCTCACCCTTTTCCTCCCGGTCTCACGGATCGAAGCAGCAACAGATCCTACTGACATCGACATCACCAAGAAGGGTGCGGTCGTCGACAAGAACCTCATCCCTGTCGCCATCGAGGGATTCACCGGGGAAACCGATTCCGTCATCAAGTCCGACCTCTGGATCCAAGGCTTCGAGTTTGTTTCGCAGGACAAGGCGATGTTCCTCATCAAGGGCCAAAACAGCGGCAGACTGGAGGGGCGACTTATCGACCTTTCCAAGAACAAGCAAATCCTCGGCAAGGCCTACAACGGTGCCAGCGCCCGCAAGCTCGCCCATGCCTTCACCGATGAGATCGTGAAGACCATCACCGGGACGAACGGCATCGCCCAGACCAAGATCTGCTTCAAGGTCTCCACCGGGCGCACCAGCGAGCTCTACATCTCCGATTTCGACGGACACAACCCGGTAAAGGTCACCCGCGACAACTCGATCGTCGCCGCCCCCACCTGGATCCCCGGCCAGTTCAGCCTGATCTACACCTCCTACATGAAGGAGAACCCGGACATCTTCTCCCATGAGCTTTCCACCGGAGTGAGGAAGACCGTGGCAGCCTATGCCGGATTGAAGACCAGTGCCGCCGTTTCGCCGGATGGAGCACGGGTCGCGATGATCCTCAGCAAGGGCGGCAGCCCGGATGTCTATGTGGCCGACATTGACGGAGGCAACATCAAGCGCCTGACCACCACCCGTGAGACCGAATCCTCCCCCTGCTGGTCGGCCGACGGACTCTCCATCCTCTTCACCTCCCGCGTCTCCGGACGTGCCCAGCTCTACACCATTCCGGCCTTGGGAGGAAAGATGCGCCGCATCGGCACCATCGGGGCCTCCTCCACCGTGACCGAGCCCGACTGGTCACCCGACGGCTCCACCATCATTTTCACCTCCCAATACAGGAGTGGATTCCAGCTCTGCACCGTTCCGGCATCCGGCGGTCAGGTAACGACAGTGGCGGAGGGGGAGGACCCCTCCTGGGCACCCAATTCACGCACGGTGGTGTATACGAGGCGTGTGAACGGGAGCCGCGTGGTGTCTTTGCTTGACGTGCCTAGCAAACGCACAAAGGATATCAGACCTGTGCAGGGCAGCTGTTCCCAACCCTCGTGGTCACGTTGAAACCAGACCGCCCATCGACCTAGCACCAACACAATGAAATCCGTCCATAGAACCGCACTCATCGCCCTCAGCTTGATCCTCGTTCTCTTCGTGTCCGGCTGTAAGAAACGTCCCGTCGGACTCACCCATATTCCAGCCAACAAGGGCATGATGGCTCCCGGAGACGAGTTCGGTGCCGAGGCAACCGAACCGGTCGGCATCGGAACAGACGGCGGCGCAGGAAACAACAACACCTCCATCCTCGCCGAGGTGGACAAGGGGCTGGCCATCGACAACGGATCCGTGGGAACCACGGGGCTCGAGCCAGAACCGCCCATTGGAGCGGGAACGGACGGCGGACTTACCTCCGGCACCCTCAGCGACGGCTCCATCGAGCAGGCAGGCCGCGTCAATTACAACGAGGACTATGACATGGATTCCTCCACGTTTTCCTCCAACACGGTCTACTTTGACTTCGACCGCTCCAACGTCCGCTCCAGCGAGCGCGTCAAGGTTGAGGAAGTGGGCATCTACCTCATTGCCCAGAAGGACAAGGCGGTCCTCGTTGACGGACACTGTGATGAGCGAGGTACGGAGGAATACAACCGCGCCCTTGGCGAACGTCGCGCCCTTTCCGTTCGTGAATACCTGATCAACCTGGGTATCGCTCCAGATCGCGTCTTCACCCGTAGCTTCGGTGAGGATGCCCCGGCCATGGATGCCCAGACCGACGAGGCCTACGCCAAGAACCGCCGCGCCGAGTTCAATCTTCTGCTTCCCAAGAACTGATTGGGACAAGAAGCACTGATTTCACAGAAGGCCGGATGGACAACCATCCGGCCTTTTTCGTCTCCACATCCCCGTGTCATCCGCCAATAGCATTGAACTAGCCGAACGATTTGCCAAGGCGCTGGATCAGGAAGACTACCCCACCGCCCTGGCCTGCCTCGATCCGGATTGCCTCTACGAAATCCGAGGGGAGACCTTGATGGGTGCAGAAGCCATCATTGCCTCCTACCAAAAGAACGGAGACTCAGGATCCGACCGTTTTGACTTCATTCGCTATGAGAGCGGCGTGGAACCCATCGAGGGTGGCGTCCGCATTGAGTTCCTTGACCACCTGACTCTGGAGGGAAGAAACCACACACACACTTTCGTCCAGGAACTCACCTTCAACCCAACCGGGGAGATCTGCGGGATACGACACATTGATCTCGAAGGCGAACGGGAGGCTCTGAAGCGGTTTGAAGAGGGTCTTTGATCGCGGGATGGATGCCAAAACGGGGCATCCACCATCCGCGTTCATCCGCGAAATCCGCGGATACATTGACAGGCGGCGAACCCAGCCCCTATAACCCACCTCCCTGATCCACGCGATCAGGAAGCATCTCTGAACCCCAAACCAACCAGCATACCATGCCCATCGAAGTAGGAACAAAAGCCCCGGATTTCACCCTCAAGTCCAAGACCGCAGACGGTCCTGTCGACATCAAGCTCAGCGCCAACTTTGGAGAGAAGAACACCGTGATTCTCTTCTTCCCCCTCGCCTTCACCAGCGTCTGCACCGCCGAGCTCTGTGACGTCACCTCAGGCCTCAGCGCGTATTCCGACCTCAACGCCGACGTCATCGGCATCAGTGTTGACAGCCCCTTCGCCCAGGAAGCATGGGCCAAGAAGGAAAACATCGGCATCACGCTCGCCAGCGACCTGAACAAGACCACCGCCAAAGACTATGGCGTGCTTCTCGATGACCTCGGTGGATTCGGCGCCGCCTCCGCACGTGCTGCCTTCGTCATCGACAAGGAAGGCACCGTCAAATACGCCGAGCAGACACCAACCCCGAAGGACCTACCCAACTTCGACGCCATCAAGGCCACGCTCGGAGAGCTCCAGTAAGAGCACGGCAGCAACCCATTTGAGAATAGAGAAGGCGGACCTGAAAGGGTCCGCCTTTTTCTATGGCCATGCCTCTGTCGCCAAAAAACAGAACTCCGACAGTTACTACTCCCTTCTTCACTTCTTCCAAAGCCTTCTGACCACACCACCCATCACGGCCGCCAGAACCAAGGCACCACCCGCCACGCTGACGCCTGACGGCCCGATCGGCAGGTCCTGTTCATAGGCGAGCCAGAATCCCACGAAGGCGCAGACAATTCCAAAGACGGTCGAACACAGGAGCAGCCCCCCCATACTCCTGACAACGGTGAGCGCCGTCATCACCGGCAGCACCATGAACCCGAAGGTGATCAGGGGCCCCACCACGAAGACCGAGGCGGCGATGGAAAGTCCGATGATCACGTGAAGCAGCATCTCCCAGAGGACCACCTTCTTGCCGATCGAGGCCGCCATTTCCGGGTCATACGACACGAGGTAAAAATCCTTCCTGAAGATGAGCAACAACAGCCAGAGGACTCCAAGAACCACACCCGAAAGGAGGACGTCCCCTCCTGAGACGGCAATGATGTCTCCCTTAAAGAGGCTCAGCCATCCACGCTCCGCCGGCTGGCACTTCGAAAGCAGCAGGAGGCTTCCCGCCGTTGCGAGCACATAGAGCGTACCGATCCTTGAATCGGCCTGTCCGCGCCTTCGCTTCTCAAGCCAGGCCACGCCCAGAATGGCGAGCAAGGCAAACACCACCGCACCCGCAATGGCCAGTCCCCGTTGATCCGCACCATGGGCACCCTCGTAGTCCCCATACCAGACATGCATGGAGAGGGCGAAGGCGATGCCTGCCGAGGAGATGTGAGGGAGCGCCACGCCCATGAACACCATCCGCTTGAGCACCAAGAAGGCACCGAACAAAGGACAGAGTAATCCAACAAGCAGACAAAGAATCAGTGAATTCCAGAGAAGGAAACCTTCGTTGAAGAGATCCTGGAAGAAGTGCATCAGGCGTTCTCCTCCCTTTCAAAGGTGAGCGACAACAAGGACTCGAGCCGATCCTTGGACAAGAGGGAATCCGTGGGACCATCGAGCAGTTTCTGGTTCTCGATCCAAAGGATCCGCCTGGAAAGCCGCCGCATCGACTCCAGGTCATGATTGACCATGAGGATGGTGACACCGTCCTTCTGATTCAGTTCCAGCAGCAGGTCCCCGATGGCCTTGGCCGCCGCCGCATCCACACCGGAGGTGGGTTCGTCCAGGATCAGGATCTCCGGCCTCGCCACCAGGGCCCGCGCCACAAGCACACGCTGCTTCTGCCCTCCGGAAAGTTCCCGATAGGAGGAAGAGGCAAAGGAGGCACAACCGGTGCGCTGCATCGCCGCAACGATCTCCTCACGATCCTCCCTCGACAACGGTGCACCTGGACGACAACGGGCATAAAACCCCATCTCCACCACTTCCCGTGCGGAAAACAGAAAGCCGTCGTCCAAGGAATCACGTTGGGGCACATAGGCCTTGCGGCACCCTTTGCCTTCACCGAACTCGACCTTTCCTCCCTGGGCCCGCAGTGATCCGATGATCGTCCGCACCAGCGTGGTCTTGCCGCTCCCGTTGCTTCCAAGGATCCCAACGAACTCTCCCCTTCGAATCTCGAAATCCAACCCTTCCAGCAGGGTCTTCTGTCCATAACCTATGGACAGGGCCCTGACGGAAAGGATGGTGGATGACTCGGACAAGGCGCGATTAGTGCGGAAGAGACTTCACTGTTTCAAGCTATTCTCCAGCAGCGAGATACAGTGATCGATCCAGTCAACATAGGTCGAGGTCTTCCGGTCGGCATCCGCCATGAAGGGAAGGACCACCACATCGGCCCCGCTGGACCGGGCCAGCTTCTCGGGTGTGCGGCGACTGCGGATGGGCTCAATGATCACCAGCTTCACCCCCTGCTCCTTCATCGTCACCATCAACTGCTGCACATCCGTGGGCGAAGGATCGATGCCGGGCTTGGGCTCGATGTTGTCGACGATCACCAGTCCAAAACGGGCGGCAAAATAGTCGAAGTTCTGATGGTAGGTGACCACCTTCGTTCCTTTGAAGGGGGCCAGCCTGCCTTTCCATTCCTTCTCCTTCTCCTCCAACCGAGCGAGGAATGCCTTCAGGTTCCTGTCGAACAGATCCGCGTCCCCTGCCTGCAGGCGCTTCATGGCGGCAGCGATGTTTCTCGCCACAATGCCCGCGTTGACCGGATCCATCATGTAGTGAGGATTGCCCAGGGCATGCACATCTCCCTGGGAGCGGTCCACGGGCCCTGTTGGAATCCCCATGAGCCGTAGCCCTCTCGACGCATTGAGCCGACCTTTACCGCCGGGAAGGATGTCCCTGTTTCGCGCATTGTTGACGAGAGGCGGCAACCATCCGATCTCAAGCTCCACCCCTCCCTCGATGAGCAGGTCCGCCCGGTTCAAGGTCCGGATGAAGCTGGGCCTGGCATCAATGTAGTGGGGATCCTCCGATCCGGAAGCAAGACTGGTCACCTTCACGGCATCACCGCCCACGGCCTCCGCCACAACGGCGAAGTCCGTGATGGTGGTGACGACATTCAGCTTGGCGTGGGCCTGCATCCCCATGGCGAGAATGCAGACCGCAAGCCAACGACAATTTTCTGGAAACATCTTCATTTTTGATCCTTTTCTAGAAACGGTGGGCGGCATGAGCGCCCAGTGACATCTCCAGCTGAAGCCAGAGCGAATGATCAATGCCTATCTCCTCCCGGTGGTCGTAATTGTACTGGAGCCGGATTTTGGAATACTCGGTCGGGTAGTAGGTCAGGTTCGGAGAGATGCGATAACGACTTCCCCGTTCCAGGTCGATCCCAACAGGATCAATCCCCCCAGCATTGTCCGCAAGGCCGAGACCCCGCATTTCATACCCACCCCTTTGGCCCCAAAGATAGTCGAAACGCGCACCCGCCACCCAGCCAGGCTCAGTGGATCCACGGCGGTCCCATCAGCTCTTGGCTCGACGGCTGGCACTGGCGATG
>CAZKNW010000122.1:0-9416 GCA_964554035.1 uncultured Verrucomicrobiota bacterium | reverse complement strand
TCCCAGATGCACCATGGGCAGGGTGGCCCTTGAGTTGAGTCAATTGGCAGCACCCGGTAGCTGTGGTCGTCTGAGGTTCTTCTCGAAGAGGGATCTGGGCGAGAAGGGTTGCAAGGATTTCGGGGAGTTGGGTGAGAAGCTGGACGAGGAGCATCCTTTGGTATGGAAGGATGTGAGCCCACGGCGGTTGGCTTCGGGCTGGGTGCCTCTCAATGATCCTGAGAAAGCCAAGGTGAGTCTGGGGGCGTTTCTGGTGGGGTAGGCGATGGTGCGTTCGCCCCTCCAGGGCGGGTTGGCCTTTTGGGATGGTGGTCCCGGGGTTCCATTTCATTTCACCCCGGGCTACACGCGTTCACCACTTCGTGGTTGTAGGTGGATGGCCCGGAGGGCCGAACGCGTGTAGCCCCGGATGCCAATCCGGGGTTTTTATACAAAATCAAGATGTCCGCGCCGGAGGTGCGCGCGAACCCTACTTCAGCTCTGGATTGGTCAATCCTTCGATGAAGGCCAACAAGTCTGCCATGTCTTCGGCGGACAGGCCTTCGCTCAATCCATCCGGCATGAGGGATCTTCCAGTCGGAGACATGGCTAGGATTTGGTCGCGTTGGAACTGGGTCGTGGTCCCGACCATTCCGAGGGTGAGGTTGTCCTGTGCTTCCTTGAGAACCAGTCCCGTGTATTCCTCTCCATCCTCCATGGAAAGGGTCCATGCCTCGTATTGGGAGGCGACCTCACGGCTGGGGGCGATGATGTTTCCAAGGAGCGATTCACGACCCGCGGCAGCCACAGTGACCAGGTTCGGCCCGAGTTCAGGCCCTTCCGCCCCGGCGCGATGACAGGCCGCACATCGTTGTTGGAAGATCTCTCTGCCTGCTTTGCCGTCCCCCTTGATCGAAAGCGAAGCGAGGTACTTCTGGTAGAGCATGTCGTATGATGCCTGATCGCCGTGACCGAGAAGCGTGCCAGCCAACTTGCTGATCGAGGCGTCCTTGTGTTGGCGGAGCGCGGTTTTCACCTGGGCTCCAAGGTGACGCGACAGGTCTGGGGATTCCTTCAGGTGTTCCAGAAGCCAGAGGGACTGTTCCTTGTTCTTCAGGACATTGCTGAAGAATCGCTGTCGAACGGCGGGCGTGAGCGAAGTGGACAGTTTCAGGAGTTTCGCAAAGAGAATCGGTGAGGCGTTGCGCTGGAGGTGATCCACGATCTCCGAGCGGGAGACCTTGTTTCCATTCTCTTCCAGAAAGCCAAACAGTTCTCTTTCCTGCTTTTCCGACCCGAGAAGCGAAAGGGCTCTGATGCTCTCCAGAGGGCTGTGCATCAGTTCGGAGCGCGCGGCCAGCCGAAGGCGATCGGCCAGGCCGGAATCAACAGGGGGCTTCAGTTGTGATGCTCCCTCAGATGCCAACTGTATGAGTTGTGCGGAATCCTTCTGCGATGCCAGGAGTTCCTTGATGCTGTCCTGATTCAGACTGGCTTTGACTTTGGGAAACAGGAGGGAAGCAAAGGAAGTCTGACTGTAACGCTGCCAGATGCTGGAAGGAACCGGATCAGGGAGGTTGTGGATCATCAACTGAAAAGCAGTTTCCAAGTCGCCCTTTGCCGGTTGAGCCATCAGGTGGTCGGCGAGTCGCCAGTTCTGCTCCGGTCTGAACGGGGAACCGCCGAGAGCCAGTGCCAGATGGAAGCGCGTCTCATTGGATCCCGCAGCGAGGCGTTTCCAGATCTTCTCGGCGTCTTCAAAGGTCCCGGTGAAGAGCGGGGGGGGATCTCCATGAACCGCAGTGGCAATCAGCCTGACCCACGCTGAACTCATCGAAATTTCATCCTGAGTCTGACCGTTGAGGGCTTTGAGAAGGACGGCCGGACTCAGACCTCCGAATGACTTGAGGATACTCAGGAGCTGAATGGTGGAGACCGGATTCGAAGGTGTGCTGAGGTGACCTTCCACATCCCTCAGAAGCTTCTCTTTTCCTTTGGGGTTCAGGGTGTGAAGCCTTTCCACCAGCAGCCTTCGAGCTGTATCCGTTTCCCATGCGGAACTGTTTTCTGTCAGGACCTCCAAGGCATTTGCCGCATGGATCCGGTTGAGGATTTTCCTGTGTTTCTTCGGAGTGATTTTCCAGATGCGGCCGAGATCGTTCCCCCGGTTCAGGTCGATGTGTTCCTTGATCCCGGGAGGAAGGGACCATGGGTGTTCGATGACTTCCCGATACATGTCGAGCAGGTAGAGGCCCCCATGCGGTCCGTTCTCGATCTGAACAGGGCGAAACCAGTTGTCTGAAGACGCAAGAAACTCGCGTCCCTTTTCCTCTGGATGGCGGTCTGCCGTCAAAAAGATGTTTCCATTGTCGGAGATCTGCTTTCGATGAATCAGGTTGCTTCCCACATCCGAGATGAAGGCCTGACCATGGTAGGGAGATTCCAGACCAGGACGGTATATGCACACGCCGGTGGCACCTGTGAAATAGCCTGAGGGTCTGCCCCCACCTTCAACCGGCCCGCGAACCGTGCCGGCAACCCTCCAGCGGGTCCGGAGAACCCGCCACGCCTCATCTGGAGAGCGACGGAAGACCGGAGCGGCATCCCCATCCTCTGCGATGCCTTTGAGACTTTGTGGTGCGGGAGCGGAACGAGTCGTCTTTGTGCCTGCAGGCAGCCTGTCGTAGGCAACCTGCATGATATGTCGGCTGTTGCTGGTGACGAAACGTCTTCCTTCATCGTCGAAGGCCATCCCGAACTGGCCACCCCCGTTGAGGATCTCGATTTCCCGGGTGAAGGGATCCAAGGCGATGGTTGCGCGGCGGACACTGACAGCCTCCGACTCAGGCTGATCCGGGCGACGGAGCCTCGAACCATTTCCTCCTTCGGCAATGTGGATCCGGTTGTCGGGTCCCCAACGCATGCTGTTGGGGAGCTGCTGGACATTGAGCCTCGACGACTGCACACAGAAGCCGGTCAGCACGACTTCCTTTGTGTCCGCAAGACCATCTCCATTGGTGTCCTTGAGAAAGAACAGGTCGGGGGCTGCCAGAACGAAGATGCCGCCATCGAAACAATGGAGCGCTGTGGGCCACTGCAGTCCGTCGGCGAACACCGAGGCTTCATCCATGACACCGTCGCCGTCCGTGTCCTTGAGGTATTTGACCTCCCCCATCTTGTCATCGCGCCGTTCCGAGTATCCGCGCATTTCAGCGACATAAAGATTTCCGGTTTCCTCGAAACCCACGGCGACTGGATCTGCAATCAGTGGCTCGGAAGCAACCAGGGAGATTTGAAAGTCCGGATGAAGGTCGAAGGTTTCGAGCGCTTCCTTGGGGGACTTGGGTTCCAGGACAGGAAAGGGCGATTCGGCGGCACCCAGGCAGAAAGCCATGGACAGGGCACTGGTGAGAATAACGCGAAAGGCCGGGGACATGACCAAGGCTGTTCCGAGCCGTAATTCCTGCCAAGGCTAAAAGCGCAGTGAGCACAGACGCACCGCTTGCACAGTGAGGCATGAAAAAGGCGGATGCGCCATCAGCGCATCCGCCTTGTAGAATCCTGTTGGAGTTTCCTAGGCCAGGGACTTGGCGAAGGCTTCCATCCGGTCCAGTCCCTTTTCGATCAACTCCAGGCTGGTGGCATAGCTCAGGCGGACACAGTCATCAGCCCCGAAGGCTTCACCGGGAACGGCGGCCACCTTGTATTCATCCAGCAGTCGGGAGCAGAACTCCCCGGACTTGAGACCGGTGGCGCTGATGTTGGGGAAAAGGTAGAAGGCGCCCTTGGCGTTGACGCATGAGATCCCTGGCATTTCGCTCAGGCGCTTCCAGGCGTATTCGCGACGCTTGTTGAACTCTGTCATCCATGCGGGCAGGTGATCTTGGGGGCCATTGAGTGCCGCCACGGCGCCACTTTGTGCGAAGCTGGTCGGGTTGCTGGTGCTGTGACTTTGAATGGCGTTGATGGCCTTGGCAATGGGTAGCGGTGCGGCAAGGAAACCAATACGCCAGCCGGTCATGGAAAATTCCTTGGCCAGGCCATGCACGATGACCGTGTGATCCCTGTGGGCATCGGAGAAGGAGGCGACGCTCTTGTGCTCGGCGCCATCGTAGACGAGCTTCTCGTAAATCTCATCGCTCATGATGATCACGCCCTTTTCGACGCAAACATCACCCAAGGCCTTGATCTCTTCGGGTGAATAGACGGTGCCGGTCGGGTTGTTGGGGGAATTGAGGATGAAGATCCGGGTCTTGTCGGTGATGGCGGCACTGAGCTGCTCCGGGGTGATCTTGAATTCCGTCTCATCCGTGGTGGGAACGATCACCGGTGTGGCGCCAGCCAGCTTCACCATTTCCGGATAGCTCAACCAGAAGGGGGAAGGGATGATCACCTCGTCGCCTTCCTGGCAGGTCGCCATGAAGAGGTTGTAGCAGGAGTGCTTGCCGCCGCAGGACACCACGATCTGGGAAGGATCATAGGTGAGTCCATTGTCGCGCTTGAACTTCTCGACGATGGCGGCCTTCAGCTCGGGGGTTCCGGAGGCCGCTGTGTATTTGGTGAATCCGGCATCAAGGGCCTTCTTGGCGGCGTCCTTGATGTGGTCCGGAGTGTCGAAGTCGGGTTCGCCGGCACCAAAGCCGACAACGTCCTGTCCTTCCGCCTTGAGCTGCTTCGCCTTGGCACTGATGGCCAGGGTGACCGAGGGCGTCAGGGAGGAGGCGCGATTTGAAATCGGGTATTCCATATGCAAAGCCCCATTGCTTAAACCAGTGCGTGGCCGGTGAGCAAGTGGGAACTTTGGAAGGGATAAAGTTCTTTGAAGAGGGCGGGGACAATGCAGCAATGCTTGACGAATTATTGATGAGACTCATTCTCAGGAAAACGATTTGAGTAAATCATCGAACAATTTAAATGGGCGGAGCCAATCACGGCACCTTGCTGTTGTTATGGGCCTTGTCCTGTTGAACGGGAGTGCCTTTGGGAGCGATCTTCAGTCAGATCGCAACGTGTTGAAGGAATGGATCGGGGTTCAGAAGACTCTTCGGTCGACGCGCGCGGCATGGAAGGAGGAGAAGACGGCGCTGGAGAGGCATCGATCACTGCTGAAGGAAGAGTTGGCCCTGCTGGAGCGGCAATTGGAGGCTGCAGAGCAAGGCGTTGAAAAGGGAGAGGGTGAAACCGAGCGTTTGGCCGAGCGTCTCGCCGGGGTCGAGGAGAGCCGCAAGGGAATGTTGCAAGACCTTGAACGACTTGAGGCTCGCCTGAAGTCACTTTTTCCCAAGCTTCCGAAGGTCCTGCAGGCGAAGCTCGAACCCTTGATCGCCAAGTCGGAGAATGCGGATCCGGGTCATCGCTTCCAGTATCTTGTTGGAGCCTTGAACGAGGTCGACAAGTTCCAGAGCCAATTGAGCCTGGTACCGGAGATGATCCTGCTGGACGGTAGGGAGACGCAGGTGAACGTTCTCTACCTTGGTCTTGCCCAGGCCTACTACGTCGACAGGCAGGGGATTCGCGCCGGCAGGGGATTACCCGGGGATGATGGATGGAAATGGGAGGCCACCGATGGACTGGCTCCCGCGATTGCAAACATGATGCGGATCTACGGCAATGAGGTGCCGGCGGATTTTGTCATCCTGCCCGTGGAGGCCAAATGATTCGCAGGCTTCAATTGGCACTGACACTCTGGCTCTGCGGCATCGTCGTCGGAGCCGGAGCTGCAACCCCTGAGGAGGACCTGAAGGCCGCCCTCTCCGAGTTGGGCCAGCTGCAGGAGCAGATCAGCACGGAGAGAAGGCCGCTGGCTGCGGAAATCAATGGGATCGAGCAGAAGATCCGCCTTAAGAAGGAGGCCCTGAGGGCGATCGATGAACGAAGGGCAAGGGCGGAACTGGGGATTGAACGGCTCAAGGAACAGTTGAAGGCCTTTGAGGATGAGCAGCAGTTTGCAGGAAGAAACCTTCAGGACTATGCGCTCTATTTCGAGACGCGGCTTCACGTCAGCGAATTGGAGTCTTTTGAAGCCCCGGTGGAGGAGGCGAAGGAGGAAGGACTCAACACGATGTTGTTGGAGACTTCGCTCGATCGAATCGACGACCGACTTGGAGGGAACCGATTTGGAGGGAAGGCCCTGGCTGCGGATGGCACGGTCACGGATGGCGTGTTTTTTCAGCTTGGCCCCGTGGTCTGGTTCTCCTCGGGAGATGACACTGTAGTCGGACAGGCGAGGTTGGAGGCCAATGCGCTGGAACCGGTCATAGCGGAGTTGAAGGGCGAGAACCGACTGATGGTTGCCCAACTGGTCAAGAACGGGGTTGGAAGCATGCCTCTCGATGTTTCAGGCGGAAAGGCCTTCCAAGTGGAGGAGACCCGGGAGTCCCTTCAGGAGCATGTGAAGAAGGGCGGGTTGGTCATGGTGCCGATCCTGGGGCTGGCGCTGGGTGCCTTGTTCGTCGCGCTTTGGAAATGGGTGGAGATTCTACAGATGAAAGCCGCCGGCGTGGCCCAGGTGCATCAGGTGGTAGGTCATGTGAATCGTGGTGACCGCGATGGAGCCATGCAGCTGGCGTCCGGCATTCGAGGCCCGGTCGGGCGGATGCTGGTCGTGGGCATTGAGCATGCGGATCGCTCGAAGGAACTCCTTGAGGAACTGCTTTACGAACAGGTGGTCCAGGAGCGCCCGAAGCTGGAGCGGAGGCTTCCCTTCATCCAGTTGGCGGCAGCGGTGGCGCCCTTGCTTGGGTTGTTGGGCACGGTTACGGGCATGATCCATACCTTCAAGATGATCATTGTCTTCGGTACCGGGGACGCGAAGACGCTTTCCACTGGAATCTCCGAAGCCCTGATCACCACCGAGTTTGGACTGGTGATCGCGGTGGGAGCCTTGTTGATCCATGCCTTCCTGAACCGGCAGGTGAAGAAGGTGATGGCCAGCATGGAGCACATTGCCATCAGTTTCGTAAATGGTCTGAGCATCGGCCGTGAAAAGGAGAAGGCCCCATGATGGAGGTTTTGAGTCCCGAACTGGTGGTGCAGTACTGGCAGCGCGGAGGGGTGGTCATGATGCCGCTTTTTGCCTTGGCTGTCCTGATTGGCGCCGTTTCCTTCCAGGTGTTGATGCAGTTGACCCGCTGTGGTCATCGGCAGGTGAGGGAGGATCGATTGAGCGAGTGGATTCAGGATCCCGACAAGGCGGAGGGCAATGTCGGGGACATGATCCGCTTCACCCGGGTGAGGGTGAACGAACCCTCCGAAGTGAGAAGGCGCTTTGCCGAGATTGCAGCCACCTGGGTTCCCTGGATCAATCGCAGACTCCGCATGCTGGCGGTCTTTGTCATGGCGGCACCGCTTCTCGGACTTTTGGGGACGGTCCTCGGCATGTTGCGGACCTTCGCCGCCCTGGGGGAGCAATCGGGTGATACCCTTCACCGGATCTCGATGGGTATCTCCGAGGCCCTGATCACGACTGAGGTGGGACTGCTGATCGCGGTTCCCGGTTCCATTGCCATCTACCTGGTGCGCCTCAAGCGAAACCAGTTTCAGGCATTTCTCGTACACCTCGAGAGTCGAACCCTCCTCCGGCTTCACAACTGACCCGCATGAACGGCCGACTCCACTTTTCACGCGAAGACGAGCAGAGCGAGATCAACATCTCACCGCTGATCGACATGGTGTTCATCCTGTTGATCTTCTTCATCGTGACGACGGTCTTTGTCGAGGAAACCGGAGTCGAGGTGAACAAGCCGGAGGCCGTCACCGCAGAGATGCTCGAGAAGGAAAGCATCCTCATCGCCCTGACTTCCGAGGGCAGGGTGGTTTACGCGAAGCGGGACATTGGGGTGAACGGCGTTCGTGCCGTAGTACAGCGGCTGAACCTGAGCCGGGAGATGCCGGTCATCCTGCAGGCGGACCGTTCGGTGAATGCCGACCTCATCGTCCGGGTGATGGATGAGGCAAGGCTTGGTGGAGCCACATCCATCAGCATTTCCACCGATGGAGGTGGCTCATGATCCGGACGGGAAGGGAATGCCTGGAAACCGGCGCTGGCGGCAAGGTGGTCATGTACCAGATGCCCATGCGTCGCATGCACCTCGGTTCTTTCGCAGTCGGACTCCTCATGGCGGGGGCGGTCTTCCTGGTGCTGCCACTGACCGAGCTCCTCGCGCAGCGGGACCAACCCGAACCGCCTATGGTGACCTTGAATCCGGTGGCCCCGCCACCACCACCACCCAATCCTCCCAAGCTGGAAAAGGAGCCTGTCGAGCCTGAGACCTCCAGCAAGCCGAGTGTTCAGCCTGAGATGAAGCAGCAGACACCGCCGCTCAAGCTGAGGCAACTCGAGATCGCGCTCAACCCGGGAACCGGCGATGCACTTCAGGGAGACTTCAGTGTCGATTTCGCCATGAGTGGCCCGGCCGTTGCCGAGTTCAAGGTCTTTGAGTTGAACGAGGTGGACCAGCCACCCAGCGCCACCTATCAGGCGGCTCCTGTTTATCCCAGATCCATGGAAAGGTCGGGCGTGTCAGGACAGGTCGTGGTCATGTTCATTGTCGACGAGGAGGGGAGACCTCGTGACGTCTCGATTCGTGAAGCCTCTCATTCCGCCTTTGAGCAGCCAGCACGGGAGGCGGTCCTGAGGTCGAGATTCAAACCCAGCATCAAGGACGGCAAGGTGGTGGCCGTACGTGTCATGATGCCCTATCGATTCAAGGCGCCGTGAAGAGATTTCAACTCATTGTCATCGAGATCCTGTTGTTCCTGCTCTTAGTGCCGGCGTCGCTGATGGCGTCGGAGCGCATGGAGTCCTACTGGCGTGACAGTGGATTCGTAAACCGCTTCATGGGCAGCTATGGGTTCCTGTCGGAGCGAGAGCCCTCCATCAGCAAGGAGGAGAAGGAAGTCTTCGACCAGGTGGTCTCCCTGATGAAGTCGGATACGGCCTCTGCTAAACGACTACTGGAGACCGCATTGACGGCCGAGTCCAGTGCGGCCCTTGATTTCACCTTGGGAAACCTGGAGTTCATGGATGGGCGCTTTGGTCAGGCATCTTCCCATTATGAATCAGCGGCGAAAAAGTTTCCCGGCTTCCAAAGGGCATGGCGCAACCTGGGGCTTTCCCGCTTTCGGGAAGACCTGCCTGAGGAGTCGTTGAAGGCTCTGCTGGAGGCACTGAGGCTGGGGGATGAGGACGGGGACCTCTATGGATTGATCGGGCATCTGCACCTTCTGAAGAATCGTTCCGTTTCCGCCGAGGCCGCCTATCGCAAGGCCATGATGTTTGCTCCCGAGGAGATCAACTGGAAGATCGGGCTTGCGGAAAGCCTGCTCTCGCAGGAACGCCTTCGCGAGGCGGCGGCGCTCTTTGACGAGCTTCTCGAGCAGGAACCTGATGATCAGAGATTTCTTCTGGCGCAGGCGGATGCCTATCTGGGGCTGGA
>CAZKNW010000121.1:0-9423 GCA_964554035.1 uncultured Verrucomicrobiota bacterium | reverse complement strand
GCTTTGAGGGACCATCTCCCACAAAGACGAGTCTCACAGGAAGCCCCCGATCCCGAAGCACCTTGGCCGCCCTCACGAGGAAAAGGTGTCCCTTGGCCCTGCGAAGCACGGCGACCATTCCAACCAAGGGCCAGTCCTTTTGATCTTCAGGGCGTTGCAAATCCGCCTTGGCTCCCTCCGGGTGAAACTTCTGCACATCGATGCCCGTGGAAAGCGTGGTGACCTGGTCACCGGAAAGTCCGAAGGCCTCCTGAAACTGCTCGGTGATCCTGGGACTGGTGGTGATCAGATGATCCGCCAGCCGGGTGTAGACCAGTCGACTGACAGGCTTGCTGGCGATGGGAACCTCAAAGTGTCGCGACCGGATGATGAGTGGAACCCCTGCCATTCTTCCGCCAAGGCCGGCGGACCATCCATCCCTTGAGCTGTGGGGATTCACAATGTCCACGCTGTTCTTCCTGAACCATCGGGAAAGTCTCCAGGCATTCAGGGGAAGCGCCACCTGGCCACGGGCCAGCACAAGGGTTTCAAATCCCTCCTCCATCGCCTTCTTGAAAACCTGGCTCTCCCTCGGCGCGGCCAGCAGCATCCGATGCCCACGGTCGCGCAGCCCCATCATCTCGGCCATGATACGGATTTCCTGCCCTCCCCATCCCATGGAGGACTCCGTATGTGCGATCGTATATCGGGGTGGCGTCACCGGCGCGGGAGTAAAACCACACCACGCCGATGCGGCAAAGAAATTCCCTTTCCTGAATCGTCCGGTTGCATCCCGGGAAAAATCCAACTAGAAGCTCACCATGTCCCAGCGCCGACGTCCATTCCTGACAGCTGCCATCCTCCTCATTGCTGTCGGCTTCCTCCACGCCAACGCCGATCCCTCACGTACCGAGGCCATGGAAGCCATGAACAAGGCCATCCGTTTCTTCTCCGAAGGGGCAAGCCACGAGGGAGCCTACGTCTATCGCTACAGCAGTGACCTCATGCTGCGTGAGGGCGAAGGGAAGGCACTGACCACCACCGGCTGGACCGAGCCCCCGGGTACGCCCGCCGTGGGCATGGCCTATCTGGAGGCCTACCAGTTGACCGGAGCCCCGTCCGCCATGAAGGCTGCAAAGGAGGCCGCATACGCCCTGGTTCAATCGCAGCTTCGCTCGGGAGGCTGGGACAGCAGCTTCGAGCTTGGTGAGAAGCAAAGAATGAAGCACGCCTACCGGACGGAACCTGAAGAAGGCAAACGAAAGAACGTCACCACCCTCGACGACAACAAGTCGCAGGCCTGCCTGATGTTCCTCATGCGCATGGACGAGGAACTCGGTTTCAAGGATGGCCGGATTCACGAAGCGGTCGACTACGCCCTGAACCACTTCCTGGCCGCCCAGTACCCCAACGGCGCCTGGCCACAACGATTCGTCGATCCACCGGATCCCAAGGAGCATCCCATCCTTCAGGCCCGCTATCCCGATGAATGGTCACGAACCTTTCCCAGGAAGAACTACCAGGGCTACTACACCTTCAACGACGGCACCATGTCCGACATGGTGGATGTCCTGCTGGAGGCCCATCGCATCTATGGAGAGAAGCGGTTCATGGATGCAGCACGCAAGACCGGCGACTTCATCCTCCTCGCGCAGATGCCCGCGCCACAACCCGGTTGGGCCCAGCAGTACAATCCCCGGATGGAACCGGCATGGGCCCGCAAGTTTGAACCACCTTCACTCTCGGGTGGTGAATCCCAGGGCGTCGTCCAGACCCTGATGACCCTCTACCGCGCCACCAGGGAGGAGAAATACTTGGAACCCATCCCCAGGGCCCTTGCCTACTACAAGCGCTGCCTGCGCCCGGATGGTCGACTGGCACGCTTCTACGAACTGAAGACCAACAAGCCGCTCTACTTCACCAAGGACTATCGACTGACCTACAGCGATGCCGACATGCCCACCCACTACGGGTTCATCGTCAGCTCGAAACTCGACAGGCTGGAACGCGAATACGGAAAGCTGGTTGAAACCCCGAAGGAGCGACTGGGAACAGTGAAAAAAAAACGCACCTACAAACTCAGTTCAGGATTGATTCGTGACACCACCAAGGTGATCAAGGCCATGGACTCTCGAGGAGCATGGGTTCAAAAGGGTACGATGCAGGAGTACCCGGAGGACAAGTCCACCAGGGCCATCATCGAGTCGCGCACCTTCATTTCCAACCTGAGGACGCTGTCCCGATTCATCGCGGCGTCCGATCAAAGGAACTGATCGCGGGGATCTCTTCTAGCGAAGTTCGTGTCCCTCGTGGCTGCAGGTGGGATTGTCCTTCACCGGACCGACGGTGTAGATACCACCCAGGGGACAGGAGGGCCAGACCTTGAGATAGGGATTGAGCTCCGCCTGGGTCGGCGAATTCAGCGGCCCCTTCTTGTTCTCGAGGGCCCATTGCTGCTTGGCGCCATCCAACTGCTTCAGATTGGCAATGCAGGTGTTCTTCTGGGCCGTCGCCCGCGCCTTCACGAAATTGGGAATGGCGATTGCGGCGAGCAGGCCGGCCGGCGCGATGGCTCCTCCAGCAAGGATGGAAAAGGCAGGCTGAAAGTTTCCATTGGCCGACATCTTCCAGCCGTTCTCCTGATGCGACATCACCATGAAGGCGAATTGGGGATCGCCCAGGCCGAACAGTTTCTGAAACTGAATGTTCGGCATCTGGGGATTCATTGCCGAAGCCATGTTCATGGCGGATTCCTGAAGCTTGGCCAGTTCCACTCCCAGCCGTTTGCTCGAGTAGACGAAGGCATTTCCCTCAAGAGAGATCTCCTTCGAAAGCGCCTTGAACTCCTCGGTCGAGGTCAATCCCTCCGTTTCACCCTTGTGGACTGAGATCGATTCCATGACCAGTTCCTGGCTCGAACCAAGGATGAGATAGTCTCCATAGCGCACGAGGGTGGGCATCAACTGCATCGGGATGGGGAGCGGCAAGGGCATCGAAATGCCCGTCATGCCGGCCTTCTGGATCTGTTGCACATTGGGATTGCCTCCCATGATCTTGGAAGCGTGATCGTAGAGAAGGTTGTCCCGGACCTTCAGGACGATCAACAGGCCGGGCTCAGGAAAGGTGACAGGTTCCTCCCCCATGGAAGGCAGTGGCACCTGCTTCTCGGGGTCAAGTGTCAGGGCCAGTCCCATGCTTCCCTCAAAGGAGTTGATGAAATCGTCCCATGCCACACCGGAGTTGACCTCGAACGCCTCCTTCATCTCGGCGATACCCTCCTTCGCCTTTGGACTCCCAAAGGAAAGGGCCACCTCCTCGAACTGGGACAACAGCTCCTTGAGGTTCACTTCACCAAAATCCGCAAGGACCGTCTTGGATGGAAGCATGGACAGCCCCTCGAGCTTCCCGGGCTTCTTCCCAAAGGTCGTCCAAAGAAAACCATCGCCCTCCCCCTTTCGGTGATGGAGAAAGGCCTTGGAGTGGTAGACCCCATCCTCAATTGCCACCGAACTGATTCCCAATCCAGTGGCTGACTTCACACCACTCTTCTCCACAAACCTCCTCAGAACATCGAAACCCTTTTCAATGGTGGTCGCGTCCGGCGTCCCATTGCTCCTGGGCAGATTCAGGACCAACTGCTCGGCCCCATCCACAAACCCATCGATCTTGGCGAGCGCCTGCTCGGTGCTGAGATACATGTAGAAATTTCCACCCGGGTTGAGCTCGGCGGTCACCTCATCGAAGGAGGTCTTCTCCGCGGGCTCAATCTCCGGCTTGGCCTGGGTCACCGGTTCTTCGGCATAGGAGGAGGTCACCTCGGCCTCATCCGTCGACTTGTTGCCACAGCCCACCGCAATCAGTGAAATCAAGATGGTGCCGGCAAGAAGGGTGGAATGGATCAATGGTCTGGTTTTCATGGCTTGGCAGGTCACTGGAGGAATCAGGGTCTGCGGATGCAGTATTTCCTCCTATTGGATTCCTTAGCATGGTGTCGGGCCTCACGGATTGCGTCGACTCCAAAGTCCCACAAATCCTGTAATCGGATGAAAAACGCGTCCAAAACCCTCGGCCAGATGACTCTATTACTCTTGAATCTGACGCAAATCATGAAAGCTTCCCGCGCTTACAACAACTCCCGTGTCCCTGATCGACATGGGCGGTCGTTATTCTGAAACGAATATCTGTCGTGATAATGCGTCGATCCGCACGAGAATGAGACTGAAACGCCCCATGCGCCTTTTGAACAAAAGATCCACCTCGACCCTTTTACTGGCCTCGGCCTGCCTGTTTCAGGCCCATGCCGCCGCCCTGCCCGACTACGAGAAGGAAATCAAGCCGGTGCTGGTGGAATACTGTTATGACTGCCACGGGGATGGCATGGACAAGGGCGGACTGGCAATGGACGACTTCAAGACCCTCGACCAGCACTTTTCCAACCATGAGATGTGGCTGGCCGTCTGGGAGAACCTGCGTGCCCAGATGATGCCGCCCTCCAGGAAGCCCCAACCCACTCCGGAGCAGCGTGACCTGGTTTCCCGCTGGATCGAGCGCAAGATCTTCAAGGTGGATCCCGAAAACCCCGATCCGGGAAGGGTCACCATCCGTCGACTCAACCGCACGGAATATCGCTACGCCGTCAAGGACCTGCTGGATGTGGACTTCCAGGTGGCCGATGCCTTCCCTCCCGATGACACCGGCTATGGATTCGACACCATTGGCGACGTGCTCAGCATTTCCCCCCTCCTCATGGAGAAATACGTGGATGCAGCACGCGAGGTCGTGAAGGACGGTATCCACACCTCAGGCCCCTACATCCCGACCACCACGATCTGGGGAAGCTCCTTCCGGACCTCCGACAACAAGCGCGAGGCCCGAAACCTCTCCTTCTCTGAGGAGGTGACCACCTACCGGACCGAGAAGGTGGCCCATCCGGGCGATTATGAAATCGCCATTCAGTTTGAATCCCGCGGCTCCAGGGAAGCCACGAGCCATACCGCCCAGATGGAATTGTTCGTCAACGGCAAGGAGGTCATCGAAAAGCACCTGGGCTGGGAAAACGGCGCCATCTGGGTCAAGGGCAATGCACGGCTCAACGAAGGCGAGAACAGGATGGAGCTGAGGCTTCATCCGAAGGAAGCCCCCCTGGAAGGCGAGAACAAGCTGAGCCTGTATGTGCACCGCGTCAACCTGAGAGGTCCCCTGGACGGAAGCCACACCGTCTACCCGAAGAATTACTACGACATTTTCACGGACGGCCCAGCATCCGACAAGCCGACCGAGCGGGTCGCCTACGCGGAGAAGATCCTGAAACCCATCGCCACCCGCGCCTTCCGCCGCCCCGTCGAAAAGGCAACTCTCGACCGACTCGTGACCATGGCCTTGAAGACGGCTGAACAACCCGGCCAGACCTTTGAAAAGGGAATCGGCCACGCAGTCACCGCGATTCTTGCCTCTCCAAGATTTCTTTTCCGCGCCGAGATCCAGCCGGAACCCAACAACCCCGGGAAGGTCGTTCCCGTCGACCAGTATGCACTCGCTTCCCGACTGTCCTTCTTCCTCTGGAACTCGATCCCGGATGAGGAACTTCTCAAGCTCGCCGGAGAAGGCAGGCTTCGTGAACAACTTCGGCCCCAGGTCGATCGTATGATGAAGGATGGGCGTTCGAAGCGCTTCATCCGCGACTTCGTCGGCCAGTGGCTCTCAACGCGCGATGTCGATACAACCCCAATTGATCCCCGTCGCATCCTCGGCATCCGCGATTCAGGCGAGGCCTACAAGATCTACAACAGCCGCGTGAAGCAGGCCATGGAAGCGGAGACTGAAATGTTCTTTGAACACCTTGTCAGGGAGAACCGGCCGGCTCACGAGTTCCTGGATGCCGACTACACCTTCCTCAACAAGTACCTGGCCCGGTTCTACGGCATTGAAGGCGTGAACGACGACAAGATGGTCAAGGTTCAGCTGAAGCCTGAGGATCACCGGGGCGGTATCCTGACCCATGGAAGCATGCACGTGGTCACCTCCAACCCGACACGGACTTCCCCGGTCAAGCGGGGCCTCTTCGTCCTCGAGAACCTGCTTGGAACACCGGCTCCACCCGCACCACCCAACGTCCCCCAGCTGGAGGAGGCCGCCAAGGGCAAGAACAAGCGTGAACTCACCATGAGGGAACTGATGGAAATCCACCGCGAGGAACCCCTTTGTGCCTCCTGCCACGCCCGCATGGATCCGCTCGGACTGGCCCTGGAGAGTTTCAACGCCATCGGCATGTGGCGTGCTGAAGAAAACGGCAAGGCCATCGACCCGGCAGGTCAGCTGATCACGGGCGAGAAATTCGGCAACATCCGTGAGCTCTCCAAGGTGCTCGCCAATGAGAGGCGGCGCGACTTCTACCGCTGCCTGACCGAGAAAATGCTCACCTACGCCATCGGACGCGGCATGGAATATTACGACATGCCCACCATCGACGGCATCGTGAAGGACCTCGAGAAGGAAAATGGGGCCATGAGGACCCTGCTTTATTCCGTCATCGAGAGCGCGCCGTTCCAGAAACGCCGCGGCGACGGAGACCGCCTCCTTGCAGAATCACACAATTGAATAAGTTTTTGTCCAGAATGTCGTAAAAGCGACCTGATTAGACCGAACCCGACAGAAGAAGACGCTATGCAGACCGATCGACGCAGATTTTTACAGGGACTCGGGGCCGCCGTCGCCCTGCCCGCCTTTGAGAGCTTCACCACCTCGAAGGCCATGGCAGCCGCGGGCACCAAGCTGGCCACCAACGCGGCCGGCGCCCCGATCCGCACCGCCTTTCTCTACGTTCCAAACGGCGTGATCGCGGACCGCTGGTATCCCGAGGGAACCGGATCCGACTTCAAGATCGCCGAGTCCATGAAGCCGATCGAGTCGTTCCGGAATGACTTCCAGATCATCTCCAAGTTCGAGCACAAGAACGGATGGGCAGGACCGGACGGCGCAGGCGACCACGCACGCGCCAACGCCACCATCCTGACCGGACAACGCCCACGCAAGACGGCCGGGGCCGACATCAAGCTGGGCGTCTCCATTGACCAGGTCATGGCCAACCACATTGGAGACCAGACCCGTTTCCCATCACTGGAGCTCTCCTGTGATGGCGTCCGCAAGTCGGGCACCTGTGACTCCGGTTACTCCTGTGCCTACCAGTACAACCTCTCCTGGCGCTCGGAAACCACGCCCATGACCCCGGAATCCAATCCGAGGCTCATCTTCGAGCGCCTCTTCGGTTCCGGAAAACCCGGAGAACGGCAGCGCAACTACGAGATCCGCAAGTCCCAGCAGAAGTCGATCCTCGACTTTGTGATGGATGACGCGCTTTACCTTGAGAAGCAGCTCGGTAGAAACGACCAGCAGAAGCTCGACGAGTATCTGACCGGTGTGCGTGACATCGAGAAGCAGATCGAGAAGGCTGAACGCTTTGGTCCCCTGCCCGATCCCGGCCAAGATGCCCCGGCCGGAGTGCCCTCCAGCTACAAGGATCACATTCGTCTCATGTACGACATGATGGTCCTCGCCTTCAGGACCGACTCGACCAGAGTCGCCTCCTTCCTGCTCGCCCACGACGGAAGCAATAGGACCTTCAAGGAGATTGGCGTTTCCGAAGGCCATCACTCCCTTTCCCACCATCAGAGCAATGCCCACAAAATGGACCTGCTGGCCCGGGTGGATAAGTTTTACATGGAGCAGTTCGCCTACTTCCTCGATCAGTTGAAGAAGACCAAAGACATCGACGGCAAGTCCCTGCTTCACAACTCCCAGATCGTCTACTGCAGCGGCCTATCCGACGGCAACCGCCACCGCCACAACAACCTCCCTGTCATCATGGCAGGCAATGGGGGTGGAAGCTACAAGCCCGGCAAGCACACCGATCTCGGCAAGGACACACCGATGACCAACCTCTTCGTTTCCATGATGCACAATCAGGGCATCCAGGAAGGCAACTTCGGCGACTCAACCGGCGAGGTCAGTTTCCTCTAGAGCGAGCTGAAAACAGGACTCAGAGCAAGGCCTCTTCCGGACGCGGAGGAGGCCTTTCTTGTTCGAGCGCCCTAGCCCGGGATCAAGTGGTCCACAGATGACTCTGACCTCCGTCGCCGCAATGGCAGGACAGGTAGATCTGGATTGACCTCGGTTGGTTTCTTGGAGACCCCTTTTAGCGTTGAATCGAAAAGAGGAATTTGCCCGATTTCCCGGCTAATAATGCGATACAAGGGCAAGTTGCCCTATTAATAAATTGTTGAACTAAACCGCTTCGGGTGAAAACCATCCGGGGATGGGGAAGTTGATTGGGAGGAGGTAGGGTTGAGGGGTTATGACACCTCTCAAACAAAGAATGAAGGAGGAGTTGGTCCTGCGTGGCTACTCTGAGCGAACCATTGAGATCTACCTCTCCCACCTCAAGCGCCTGGCCCGGCACTTCAACCAGCGTCCGGATCAATTGGATGATGAGCAACTGCGAACCTATGTGTTGCATCTGCACCTGGAGTTGAAGCTGGGCTACAGTGGCATCAACCAGGCGGTAAGCGCCATGCGCTTTTTCTACACCCACGTCATCGGGCGTTGTCCTGACTCCCTACACAAGCCACTGCCCCGTACCAGAAGCGTCATCAAGCGTCCGCGGGTTTACAGTCCCGGGGGCCCACGCACAGATGGATTTTCAGGACAGGAAAATGATTGGCAGGAAGATGATTCAACAGCGCCTATCCGCGTTCAGCCGCGGTTCCCAAAACCCCAAGATTGATCTCCCGCTGAGGTTGAAGACCTTGGAAAGGTCAACGCATGTCGCTCCGGGCGAACAACCCGGGGAACCCGATCCCTCTTAATGGTCCTTCATGCCCTTCATGGTTTAGAAATCATTTCTCCCGCGCATCGAATACCCGCCCCAAGGGTTGCGCCCGGCTTTGCGCCCAGGAACCAACACACCTCCAAAGATTGACCAACAACCATCCAAAGCGCTAAAAGGCCCATGTGATTGGAGAGTCAAACAGAGAGGAAGAGACCGAGACGGGCGCGAACCAAACGCTCGTTGCAACACCGGCCAGCTTGAAACGCCCATACTTTTCCCTGTCGGCAGGTAGCTGGCCCATTGGCTCGCTGGTTTCGCTCAACAACAGCATATCCGCCATGCGATCAACCCAACCTGTATCCTCCACACCCTCCCCGCACGGCGGATACACTGCTTAATGTTGGCCGAAGAATTTACATTTTTCTTACGATTATTCTGCCGTTCCAAGTACACTAATTTAGCATGGCCACATCATCGATACTTTCTTGGATTCTAATTTTCACCTGTTCATCCACTGTTCTTGCTGAACCGAAGGGCGACGTTCTCAGCGGCGCTGAAGCAACCAAGGAGATCGAGGAGTTTGTCACCAATCGCTGGTTGAAACAACGTTGGCAAATCGA
>CAZKNW010000120.1:0-9439 GCA_964554035.1 uncultured Verrucomicrobiota bacterium | reverse complement strand
GTCGGGCGTGAGCGGCATGCGCTTCTCCGTTTCCGAGACCGCCAAGTGGGGCGACATCACCGTCGGACCCAAGATCATCGACGCCAGCGTCAAGAAGCGCATGGTCAAGGCGCTCAAGGACATCCAGACCGGGCGCTTCGCCAAGGGATGGATCAAGGAGTATGAGGGCGGCTACAAGACCTACAACGCCCTTCTCAAGGCCGGTGAAAAGCACGGTATCGAGAAGGTGGGCTCCCGCCTTCGCAGCCTGATGCCCTGGATGGAGAAGCGCTCCATCAAGGGATCCCAGGCCGCTTACTAGTCCGTCGAGTCCAAAAGACATCCCAAAAAGGCTCCTTCCACTCCGGAGGGTGTCTTTTTTTTGTCGTGATGCCAAACCAAGTGGAGCCTGTATCAAAATTGGGTGAGGGGATTGACTAAAGAATATCCATGGTTTACCGATGATCACCTGATAGATTCGCACTGATGTCCAATCCATTCACCATTCGGCGTATTCCCTATTTGCCTATTGCATGGATCCTCGCAGGAACGGTTCTGGCCCTATTGGGGCACCACCAGCCCGTCGTCATGATTCTGGCCGGTGTCTGCATCGCCAGCGGTGTGCTTCTGGCCCGGGATTCCCCAAAGCCTGCACCTGAATCACTCAACCTGGCAGAACTCACTGCCCAGCTCTTCGATTCCTACTCCGACCAGATTGCGATCCTCGACCGGGAGGGAACCATCCTGTGCGTCAACAAGGCCTGAATCCGTTCTGGAAACGAAAACGGCGTGGACAAGGCTTCACAATGGGAGGTTGGAGCCAACTATTTCGATGTCTGCCACGATTCCGACCCCATAGCAGGTGATGTCAAGGAGGCCCTGACCAAGATCACCCAGGGCAAAATGCTTTCGTTCAATACCCAGTATTCCTGCCATTCCTTGGAAGAAGAACGCTGGTTCGAGCTCAACATCCGCCCCCTTGTGAGCCGAAGCGACCTGTTTCTCATCCAGCACAGGAACATCACGGATCAGGTCATTGCCAAGCTGGAATCCACGAAACTCCAGCACCAGATCACCGAGATCGCCAATTCGGGCCCCGGGATGGTCTACCAGTTCAAAGGGGCTCCCGACGGAACCTATTCCTTCCCATTTGTCAGCGAAGGCGCACGGCAGATCTTCGATCTGGAGCCAGAAGTCCTGATCAAGAATGCCAGCAAGGCCTTCGAACTCGTCCTTGAGGAGGATCTCAACGAGCTCCTTGAATCGATTGAACGGGTCATCTCCAACCCTCGGCGATGGCAGCATTCCTTCCGAATAAAGACCGCGAGGGGAATCCGGCACCTGCAAGGTTGTTCCAGTCCGTCGATGATAGGAGAGGATGGAACCGTCACGTTCAATGGTGTAATCCTCGACGTGACGGAGAAAACAACGGCCCAGACCGAACTGGACCGCAACCGGCGCCTGTTGGCCCTGGCTGGTAAAATGGCCGGGGTCGGGGGCTGGCACATTGACCTGGCCAAGAACAAGCTCTTCTGGACGGAGCAGACCTATCGGATCTACGGGCTCAACCCCGAACTCCCCGCTCCCACGGTGGAGGAGGCCATTCAATTCTACGCTCCAGAGGCGAGATCCATCATCAAGAATGCAGTCGAGGAAGGCATCCGGGAAAGGAGTTCCTTCGACCTTGAGCTTCCCTTCTTCAACAAGGAAGGCAGGCGTCAATGGGTCCGAGCCATCGGTGAACCGGTTTTCGAAGGGGAGAATGTGGCCGGTCTCACAGGCACATTCCAAGACATCACCACACAGAAAAAAAACCGAGCTGTCACTGCTCGACACCAAGCGAAGACTCGAACTCGCGAAATCCTCGGCCGGCATCGGTGTCTGGGTCTACAACCCTGTCACGCTGGAACTTGAATGGGACGAACAGATGTTCCAGATCTTCGACTTTGCCGAGGACGAGTTTCCAAACACCTACGAGGGATGGCGGCAGACGGTTCATCCGGAGGACCTTGCCAAGGCTGAAACAGACCTGACAGAGGCCCTTGAAAGCCTGGAATCCTTCCACTCCAGCTTCCGGATCATCCATAAGTCGGACAAGTCCGTACACTACATTGAGGCCCATGCCCACATCGTAAGGGACGAGGATGGACATGCCGTCGAGGTCTTTGGTGTCAACTGGGACATCACCGAGAGCAAGCTCGCGGAAAAGGAAAGGGAGGACCTGCAGATCCAGCGTTCCCATTCGCAACGACTTGAGACCATCGGGACCATGGCCGGTGGCCTCGCCCACGATCTCAACAACATCCTGACCCCGATCATGGGTCACTCCGACATGATCCTCGAGGACAAGTCGCTGCCGGACTATCTCAGGGAGGACGCCGAGGCCATCTCCACAGGAGCGCTCAGGGCACGTGAGATCATCGAGAAGATTCTTTCATTCAGCCAGAAGAAGGAGAAGAAAAGGGGAACTGTCTTTGTCCAGGCGCTCATCAAGGAAGCCGTCTCCCTGCTCAAGCCCGCCATCCCATCGAGGATCCAACTCGATCTGGATGTGGATGGGGATTGCCCCCCATCTTTGCCGATGCCTCGGAGATCCATGAGTTGATCGTCAACCTGACCACCAACGGCTATCAGTCCATTGAGGGCGACGGCAGGATCGGGATCGGCCTGAGGACCGAGTCCAAAAGGAACCGCTGCGACAACTGCGGCATGGCAAAGGATGACGCGCGCAAGCACGGAATGAAAAAGACCATTCTTCCACTCACCTGTGATTCCTGCGTCTTTGTGGAAGGCAACTACGTGATCCTCCAGATCGAGGACACCGGCAAGGGAATCAACAGTGACGTGGCGGACCGTATCTTCGAACCCTTCTTCACCACCAAGCCGGTGGGCGAAGGTTCAGGCATGGGACTGGCCATGGTGCACGGTATCGTGCAGAGCCATGGTGGAGGGATCAACATCTCCTCGGAATTGGGCAAGGGAACCATCTTCGAGGTCGTCCTGCCTGCCATCAACGTCAGCGAGGATTCCGAATCATTACCACCTCAGACCGAGACGGCACGTTCCAACAGTCTCTCCATTCTCCTTGTGGATGACGAGGAAGCCATCATCAACATGGGGCGCCGGATGCTTTCGAGGCTCGGACATCAGGTGACCGCCTTTTCCTCGAGCGAGGAGGCCTTGAAGCGTTATCTGGAATCTCCGCAAGCCTTCGACATTGTGGTCTCGGACTACAACATGCCCGCTCTAAACGGCGTCGGATTACTGGAAAGAATTCGAGAGAAGAACCCGAAACAAGCCTTTGTCTTGATGACCGGCCTGAAGGACCGGTCCATCGATTCGCTGGAGAACGTCACCGTGCTCAGCAAGCCGATCCTGAGGAAGGAACTGCTGGAAGCCCTCATGAACGTTCACCAAGGAAGAAAACAGGAAACCGAATGCAACTGAATATCCTGATTGTCGACGACGAACCTGAGATCCGGTTCATGACCAGAAGACTTCTCAGCGCCGAAGGAGCGACGGTTACGGAAGCAGAGCATGGCAAGGCCGCCCTCGAACACTTGGCTGATGGACTCCCGGTGGACCTCGTGATCACGGATATCGTGATGCCGGAAAAGGAAGGGCTGGAGACCATTATGGAACTACGCCGGAAATACCCGGATGTCCGCATCCTGGCGATGTCCGGCGGGGGCAAGGGTTCGTCCACCGCCTACCTGGAGCTGGCTTCAAAGATGGGGGCCGACGCGATCGTCAAGAAACCCTTCAGAAAGGCGGAACTCATGGCCGCCATCCAGACGGCCACCGAGGGATGACCTGCGGCACCTAGTCCGAGAACAGGTAATCCAGGTCGCTCTTCGAAAGGCTCTTTGCAAAGCCTTCCTCTCCCAGCACATCCTTGATCGTTTCCGATTTCCGCTGCTGCAGGTCCCAGATCTTCTCCTCAACCGTCCCCGGAGTGATGAGACGATAGGCGTTCACCGTCTGCGTCTGGCCGATTCGATGGGAGCGATCAATCGCCTGGGCCTCAACGGCAGGATTCCACCAGGGATCGTAGAGCACCACATAGCTGGCCGTGGTCAGGTTCAGTCCCGTTCCCGCTGCACGCAGGGAAAGCAGGAACACCCCCGCCCTCTCGTCCTCCTGGAAGGCGTTGACGACGTCCTGCCGGTTCTTGGTCTCGCCGGTCAACAGGTGGGTCGGGATGTTGTTGATGGCACATTCCCGCTCCAGCAATCGCAACATCTGCACAAACTGACTGAAGACGAGGACCTTCTGCCCCTCGGCCATGAGCGGCTCGAGGAGTTCCATCAGGGTCTCGGTCTTGCCGGACGGGGAATCATTTCCCACCAGGGTCGGATGACAGCAGATCTGGCGAAGGCGGGTCAGTGCCGCAAGGACGTGCATCTTGCTCTTCGCAAGGCCCTTGGTCCTGACCACCTTCTCCACCTCCTCGCGGCTCCTTCTGAGCTCGGCGAGGTAGAGCTTCTTCTGGAGATCTCCCATCTCGCAGTCACGACGTTCCTCAATTCGGTCGGGAAGATCCTTCGCCACCTGCTTCTTGAGACGACGCAACATGATGGGACGAAGCTTGGCCGACAGGCGACGGCGCGCGGTCTTCTGCTCCCATGCGGCGTTCTCGCCTTTCGGTTCGTAGACCTCGTTGAAGTCGGTCAGGCTGCCCAGATAGCCCTGCTGCACGAAGTCCACGATGCTCCAGAGGTCGGTCATGCGGTTCTCGAGCGGCGTGCCCGTGAGGGCCAACCTATGCTTTGCGCCCAGCTGTTTCACCGACTGCGTCACCTGCGCCTGCGGGTTCTTGATGTACTGGGCCTCATCGAGGATCAGCGCACCGAATTCAAACTTATTCAGGGCGGCAAGATCCCGCCGGAGTAGCGCGTAGTTGGTAATGATGATGTCAAAATCCGGAATCTGCTTCCTGAGGTTGTGCCTCTTGGAACCGCTCTCAAGGACCATGACCTTCATGTCTGGCGTGAACTTGTTGGCCTCCCGACGCCAGTTGTGCAGCACAGAGGCGGGTGCAATGACCAACGCGGGCTTGGCATTCCGTCCATCGGTGGCCTTCAACCATGCCAGGTAGGACAGCGTCTGCAGGGTTTTGCCCAGCCCCATGTCGTCCGCCAGCACGCCACCCAGTCCCAGGTTGGAAAGGTGACATAGAAAGTCAAACCCGTCCTTCTGGTAGGGACGCAACTCGGCATCGATGTTCTTCGGCAACCGGCAGTTGGGAACCCCACTGAAATCCTTCAGGCGCTTCTTCAGGCTCTTCAGCTTGGACTGCCCCGCAAAGTAGTCGATCGTGCTGTCGGAAGCCTGGCTGGCATGCAGCATGTCGATCTTCTGCAGATCAGCCGCAAGCCCGTCCACCCCAAGGTCCGCCATGGCCTCATGCGCATCCTGCACGGCCTTCTCATCGAGCTGCACCCATCCGCTGTCCGGAAGCTTCACGAATTTACCGGTGGAACGCTGCAGCTGGACGAGATCATTCTTGGTGAGCTTGAGCGTCTCCGCCTCCCACTCGGTCGAGACGGAAAGCCAGTCGATGCCACTGCCCTTGAGCATGACCTTCGGCTTGATCGGCTTGGCGTTCATGAAGAGGCGCTTGAAGCCGTCATTGCCAAGGTAATCGGCCTTCTCCGGCCGGTCCGGCCAGGCCGAGGCGAGCATGTTCAAGAAGTTCTCCGTGGCATCCCCCACCCAGAGTCCGGGTTCCGGGGTGAACCAGTCCAGCTGACGCAGCCAGTGCACGGCTGGCTGAAGGCGGTCATCATCCAGCACTTCGGGCTTCTCGGACTTGCGTTCCTCTTCGCCGTCGTACTCCCAGTCGTGACCATTCCAGAGCCAGACGCTCTTGTCCTTGTCGCTCACAGCCCGCAGGCGAAGGCGGACGGTGTCATCCTCCAGCTCGAAGACGAATCGCGGCATGGCGGGATGGGTCTCGCATAGTTCGTTCCAACGCTTGTCTTCCCCGCCCTTGGTCCTCCGGAAATGCATCAGGAGCGACTTGCTCAGCTGAAGCACGGGAACCGTGGGGTTCTTGAACCACTCAACCGCCAGATCCGCGGAAGGTGAATTACGGATGCAGTAGAAGCGCTCACCCACGAGGACGATCATCGGCCGTCCATCAAAGTAGCGTCCCTCATGAATGGGGATTTCCCGCTTGTCGGAAAGCTTGAGGGCCTGGGTGAACATCAACTCCGTACCGTTGTCCTCAAGGTGCGGAGCGATCTCCGCGATCTCTCCGTGGAAAACGAAAGGCTTGTCCTCGTCCACCGAGAAAAGCCGGTCGGAATGCCCCCACTGCGTCAGCCACTGAAGAAGCTCGATGCCCTCCAGCACCAGCTGGTCACGCCCCTTGGCGGTATCACGGTAGGTCTCCGAGATCCATTCAATGAACTCCCAGTCGGCCGCGGAGAAAAGTTCCTTGTCGCCGGGGGCCTTCACGGGAATCGCAACGAGGTCCCTCAACTTCTTTGCCTTGGCACCGCCCTTGCCCTTGGTCAGCTTGATCTCGACGTTGAGCTTGAAGAGCGAGGAATGCTCCTCGGAGGCCTCAATCATGCAGCTGACATCGAGGCTTGAGCTGGGCTTGAGTTCGGGATCCTCGATGGGAGGCAACAACCATGTGGCCAGCTTTTCACCAATCTCCCTCTTCTGCTTGTCCTTGGCTGTTCCCTTCTTCTTGGAGGCCTTGCCGACCACCAGCTTCTCGCCGTTCGGGGCCTCCTTCAGGAACTCGACCAGGTCAACGGACATGAGGCGGACCGGAAGCAGCGGATCCCCAAGCCACTGGCTGGCCAGGGCCGTTTTCGGGGCATTGCGGACGATGTAGAATTCATTTCCGGAGAGCACCAGCATCGGACGCCCGTCAAAGAAGCGCACCTGCTTCACATTCAATTTTTCCCCACCGGACAAATGAATCCTGTGGGTCAGGGAAAGCTCGATGTCGTGGTTCTCAAAATCCGGCGTCAGTTCAGCGGTTTCGCCATGAAACTCGAGGGACTGGTCAGATTCGGCAAATTCGAGCTTGTCGGTGTGCCCCCAGCGCGTCAGCCATCGAACGAGCTCGATCCCATCCAGCACGAACTCCTCCTGGTCCTCCTTGAGGTCACCATAGGTGTCGGCAATCCATTCGATGAACTCCCAGTCCTCTGTGGGATAGAGTTCCTGCTCGTGGGAGCTCCGTCTCGCCAGTTCAACAATCTCGGCAAGGGTCTTCTTCCTGACTCCGGTCCTCGGGCGGAAAAGCCTCATTTCCACGACCAGGCGACAAAGTGCCGGGTTGTCGGTGGACTCCTTCACGGTGCAATGGACACTGAAGCGGGCACGTGGGGAATCCAGATGCCTCAACGCAGGAGGAAGCAGCCATTCCTCCAACTGCCCCACGACCGCCGAGGTCTGCTCCTGCTTCTCCATCACGGCCAGGCGCTCCCAGTTCGCATAGGGCATCAGCTCGGAAGGCAGGGAACGTCCTCCGCGCAGGAACAACAATGCCACTTCCTCCAACCGCTCCTTGCCGGAAACGGCAAGCGCACGGTCCCACCAGCTCTCGTCGGAGAAATCCTTGCGCGACAGGGAAAGCTTCTCGAAAAAGTCCTCCATCAAAAGCCAGGCCTTCTGGGGATCCTTGCACTCGGCAAAGTTCTGCAGGAGGCGAGTCCTTTCCTCGACGGATTCCTTCGAATCCGACAGCTCGCGCCGCAGGTCCGCCAGTGCACCATAGGTCTGGCTCAATACACGATGGTGGGCATCATACTTGGATGATGCCGCCGACTTGGTGCTTCTGGTGGATTTCGTCGCTTTCTTTGCCATTCAATTTCCCTCTAAACCAATCAGGTCAATAATCACAGGTGCAGCCGGTCATGGGGCTGCGAAGGTTTGCCGGTGCTACAGCATGCAAGGGATCACCGGCAGCCTTGAGCAGGCGTTGGAATGTTACCGGGGAGGCTTGGGACTCCGAATTCCGTGGAGCCCATGTAAGAAACGGGAGCATCATGCCCCGGCGTTCTCGGTCGCCTTCTTCTCGTTGTATTTCTTCACCCATGCCTCCCAGCTCTTCCCCTCCGCGGGATCCTTGCCTGAGAAATGGATGGAAAGAATGCTGTCGATGGCCACCGTCCGCTTTTCATTGTCCTTGGGCCAGAGTTCGACGGACTCGTCATCAAAGCGCATCAGGTAACCCTCCACCTCGTTGCCGTCTCGGCACTTGAGGGTGATGTTGCCACGATAGTTGAAGGCGGCGTCGAGGGCCTTCTGCAACTGACCGTTGGTCTGCTCCGTGATCTGAAGCTCATATCCATGGCTGTAGGATTCAGCCTCGTCAGCAGCGGCCTCTTCAGCCTTGGCAGCCACCGGCTGGGCGATCTCCTTGGGCTCAGGAATATCCGGGCCAAACAGGGTTGCCTTGACCGTGGCGAAGAAGCCCTCGGCGGTGGAAAAGGTGTGGTTCACGGCCGTGGGCTCGTAGCCGCAATGCACCATGCAGTCCCGACATTCCGGGTTGCCACTCTTCTTGCCGTAGTCCTCCCACTTGGTCGTCTCCATGAGCTCCTTGAAGGACTTCGCATAGCTTTTCTGAAGAAGGTAGCAGGGCTTCTGCCAGCCAAAGACGTTGTAGGTCGGATTGCCCCAGGGGGTGCACTCGTAGTCCCACTTTCCAGAGAGAAACTCGAGGAACAGGGGGGACTGGTTGAACTGCCAGCGCTTCTTGGCATTGCCGAGGATGCGCTGGAATAGATTGTTGGTGGCCTCCTTCTTGAGGAAGTGGCTCTGGTCGGGGGCCTTGTCGTAGCTGTAGCCGGGAGACACCATCATGCCCTCCACCCCGAGGTCCATCATCTCGTCGAAGAAGGCGCGGACACGTTCGGGCTTGGCACTGTCGAAAAGGGTCGTGTTGGTGGTCACCCGGAAGCCGCGCTTCACCGCCTCCTTGATGCCGCCCACCGCCGTCTTGTAGGTGCCCTCACGGCAGACGGCGAAGTCGTGCTCCTCCTCCAGGCCGTCCATGTGGACGCTGAAGGTGAGGTATTTGCTGGGCTTGAACATGTCGATCTTCTTCTCCAGCAAAAGGGCGTTGGTGCAGAGGTAGATGTACTTCTTCCGCGCGATCAGACCCTCGACGATCTTGTCGATCTCAGGATGAAGGAGAGGCTCTCCACCCGGGATACTGACCATGGGGGCCGGACATTCGTCCACCGCCTTCATGGCGTCCTCAACGCTCATGCTCTGCTTCAGGATGTGGGGCGGATACTGGATCTTGCCGCAGCCGGCGCAGGAAAGGTTGCAGCGGTATAGCGGCTCCAGCATCAGGACAAGCGGGTAACGCTTGTTACCCTTCATCCGTTGCGAAAGCACGTAGGACGCGACGGTCCACATCTGTGAAATAGGAACTGGCATGAATCAGAGAATCAACGAGTAGTTTTCAGGATTCAGAACTGCCGAC
>CAZKNW010000119.1:0-9521 GCA_964554035.1 uncultured Verrucomicrobiota bacterium | reverse complement strand
CACCGAGATCAGGACGGTGGCACCAAGGCACACGGTCCTGCGAAACACTGAAACAAAGGGAGTAAACACGGCACGCATCGTTCACTTGAGGTTTTGGTTTGTCAATCTGCTGACGCGCCAATCAGACCTTTACTTCAAGGTTTTTGGTCCAATCCCCCCTCCCGGGGCGCCCGTCAGGCCACTCCAAGTCCGATTGACGCAGGATCACAGGCCACACCATAATCAGCCCATGGCCAACTTCATGATCGAGAATTTTGACGAAGTGGAACCCACACGCTGTCCCTGCGGCTGGTCCAAGCGGGCCTTCGCCACACCGGACAACCAGACGGCCACCATGCACGTCGTGAAGATCGAGGAGGACTCCAAGGTCCACTATCACAGGAAGATGACGGAGATCTACTTCGTCCTCGAAGGGGAAGGCCATATCGAGCTGGATGGCGAGATCCATCCGCTCAAGCCGATGACCTCGGTCTTCATCAAGCCTGGCTGCCGACACCGTGCCGTTGGCAACCTGAAGATCCTGAACGTCCCCATCCCGGCCTTCGATCCCGAGGACGAATACTTCGACTGATCGCTCGCGGAACTCAGTCCACGTTTTTCGGAAAATCAAAGGAAACGATCGTCCCGCACCCGGGTCTGACGTCCTCCCAGGATTCGATTCCCAACTCAAGCGTGACCACACCACAGGTGGGGACATTGGAAATGGTTCCGTTTCCGAGGACATTTGCAAGATCGGTGAAACCCGGATTGTGCCCGAAGACGATCACTCGATTCCATTCATCCTTGAACCGGCTCAAGACCGCGAAGAGATCCTGTGTCTCGGCATCATAGATATCGGACGAAGTCAGGATCTTCTCCTCGGGATAGCCGATTTTTTCGGCCACGACCTTGGCTGTCGTGATGGCCCGTACCGCAGGTGATGAAAAGATCACGTCCGGATCAAGATCCAACGCGGCAAGCCGCTCTCCCATGACAGGAGCGTCCCTTTCACCCCGCTTGTTGAGGACACGGTCGAAGTCCGAGGAGCCCGGATTGTCCCAGCTCGATTTGGCATGTCGGATGAGGATCAGGTGTTTCATCGGTTGAATCTCTTGATGACGATGGGCTTTAATCCCGTCACACACAACCATGAAGCCCTCCCGTCGACAATTCATCAGACATGGCCTGGTCGCCACGACCGCCGCCCTTTCCTCCCACAGTCTCCTTGCCCAGAACTCCCCCGCCCCCAGGACTGCCATGAAGATCGACCTCACACCAGGGGCCATCGGTGTGAAGGTCAAGGACCAGCGGGAACTCAATACCCTCGCCCACAAGCACGGCTTTCAGAGCGTCCAGCCACGATCCTCGGAATTCGTCGGATACTCCCGGCTTGAGATGGATGTCCTGCGCGCCGACCTGCAGGAAAAGAAGCTTTCCTGGGGATCGGCGGGACTTCGGGTCGATTTCCGCAAGGACGAGACCACCTTCCATTCCGGCCTCAAGGACCTGCCGGCGGAGGCAAAGGCGCTGAAGGCCATGGGCGGCAACCGGATGAACACCTGGATCTCTCCCTCCCATGGTGACCTGACCTACATTCGGAATTTCAACCAGCACGCCATCCGTCTTCGCGAAGTGGCCACCATCCTGAATGATCATGGCATCCGCTTCGGACTCGAGTATGTCGGCACTCTCGGCCTCCGGATCGGAAAGAAGTTTCCCTTTGTCCACTGCATGGCTGAGGCGGCCGAGCTCATCACCGCCATCGGGGTCTCCAACGTGGGCTTTGTCCTGGACTCGTGGCACTGGTGGACGGCGATGGAATCCAGCGACGACATAAAGACGCTTACAAAGGAGCAGATCATCGCCGTGGACCTGAATGACGCACCGGTCGGCATCCGCATGGAAGACCAGCAGGACAACCAGAGGGAACTACCTGCAGCCACGGGTGTCATTGACTTGCGCTCCTTCCTGAACACCTTGAATTCACTTGGCTACGACGGTCCTGTCCGCGCCGAGCCCTTCAACAAGCCATTGAACCAGCTGGACAACGACGAAGCCTGTGCCAAGACCAGCGCAGCCTTGAAGGAAGCCTTCGGACTAATCTGGTAGACGGAGTGACGTCGCAGTGGCGTGGAGGTCTTCATATTTTCCGATTCTCACTACGCCAACCCGCCTGAAGGGCGAATTCAATTCCAGCCCGGGGTGAAGCCAGGAAAGCTTCAAAGAGGACTACAAGGGCTGAAGGCCGGATTACCCAGGCCTTCACCCTGGGCTTTCCATGAAACACACCGTTGGTGCTACTTGCCTCCTAAGCTCCTTCCTCCTTCAACTGCCCTTCCCCGGATGCAATCACCGTGGTGACCGCGGCATCGCCGGTCACGTTGCAGACGGTGCGCAACATGTCCAGCGGCCGGTCGATACCGGCCACCAGCGCAATGCCTGCCGCAGGTACCTCAATCGTCTCGAGGATCACAATCAGCATCACCATGCCCGCACCGGGAACGGCCGCCGTTCCGATGGAAGCCAGCACCGCGGTCAGCACAATGGTCAACTGGTCCTTCAATTCCAGTGGAATCCCGAGGGCCTGGGCAATGAACACGGCAGCAACCCCCTGATACAAGGCCGTGCCATCCATGTTGATGGTCGCGCCCAGAGGCAGCACGAAGGACGTGGTCTCATTGGAGATCCCCAACTCTTCACGACAACGACGCATCGTGACGGGAAGCGTCGCACCACTGGAACTCGTGGAGAAGGCCAACAGCTGTGCGGGGCCGATGGCGGAAAAAAACTTCTGGAGGGAAACCCTGGCGACAAACTTCACCAGTGGCAGGTAGACGATGCAGATGTGAAGAAGGAGTCCAAGCACCACGCAGAAGGCATAGAAACCCAGCCCCTGCACCAGGTCCAGGACTCGGCGCGGATTCCCTTCCGCCAGGCCGACAATGGTATTGGAGATCAGCGCAAAGACACCAATCGGAGCGATCATCATGATCATTCGGACCATCAGGATGACCATGTCGCCCAGCCCCTCGACCACGTCCACCACAGGCTTGGACTTGTCCCTCGGCATACGCACGAGGGCCACGCCGGCCAACAGCGCAAAAAAGACCATCTGAAGCATGTTGCTGTTGCTAGAGGCGGACCCGAAAAAGTTGTCAGGCACCATGTCCACGATGGGTTGAAGTGCAGGACGCCCCTTGACCGCGGAGACCGTCTCCATCCGGTCTGCAAGGGCCGCGCCACCATCCTCGGTGAAGCTTTCCCGCATCTCCTGTGGCAGCTTGTTGCCCGGCTTGAAGGTATTGACGACCAGGAGGCCGATCGTCACCGAGACCGCCGTGGTGGCTATGTAGATCCCGATGGTCTTGGTCCCCATCCGGCTCAGTTTGTTGAAGTCACTGAGGGACGCCACACCGGCGATCAGCGACGTCAGGACGAGGGGCATGGCGATGAGCTTGAGCAGGCGAAGGAAGATCTCACCCCATGGAAAGACCCAGTTTCTGCTGAATTCCGCCCAGGGGTCCCCCTCCAGCGACTTGGAATCCATCCATGAAACCAGGAACCCGTAGGCGAAGCCGATGGCCAGGGCGATGAGGATCTGCCAGTGAAGTTGGCGGTACCATAGACGTTTGGGGGGTGTTGATTCCATCGTTGCTGCAAGCAAACGAAAGATTCGCCCAATTGTCAGTTCAAGAAAAAGCCCTTGATGCCCCCGGTGGGTGGTTCATAGCGACGGGCCGCCTGTTTACGGAACTCCCCATGCAGGTGGTTTCGCGCCGTCGCACCAAAGATGCCGTCGGCACCAAGGCAGAGAATGAGCCAGAAAAAGACGACCCCTTCAAAATCAATTCCCCGTCCTCCTCCAATGGCCATCATGAACATGAAGCAGAAGAACAGACCGGCCGGCACTCCAAACAAACGCAGCACCGTGCCCCCTGAAGCCTTCTGCAGGCTTCGGACCTTCATACCCTGCCACATGGCAACCCATGGAATGGCAAACATGTCCACGATGAAGATGATCAAGAGGACAAAGAAATAGACCACGTACTCGCTGTCGTCCTCGCCCGACAAAGCGAAGAGGATGACATCCGCGATCAACACGACCACGGCCGGCTTGATGAACATCCGCCCCATGGCCTTGACCTGGCCATCAAGGATGTCCTTCACACTCATGCTCGTGCACAGAAGCAACTCGATCGCCCCGCTCTTCCGGTCATCGAAGAAGCGGTAGCAAGCCTCCCGGGTCAGCCACAGCCGCAGAATCACATGCATGGTCAGCATGGTCAGGATCGCACCCGGTGGTTCCAGCCAGTCCTTCTCGATCTCCGCATAGAGGATCAGCCAGATGATACCAATGCCCCCCAGTGCGGCCCAAGGCAGGATCAGCTTGAACCTTCCCCGCTCATGGAGCCAGACCATGGGATTGATCTCCAGGAGCTTTCTCCGCCGTGCCTGCTTCGTCTCCCCCCCTCCGTGGCTGATCAGGGCCAGTCTCTCCCTCAGTCGCTTCCTTCGGGATGAATCCGGGCGGTCCTGCCACCGGCTCTTCACCAACAGGCAGGCAAGGACCAGAAAGAACAGGGACTCCAGCAGCACAAACACCGAGGAAATCAGCAGGGGATTGGGAAGCTTCAGGCTCCCTCCCAGGTTCCCGCTCTGGATCAGCCAGTAGCCCACCGTCGGATTGGGCAGATTGATCACTCCCATGACCATCGCGCGCAATTCGGGGGTTCCACTGCCCCGGCCCACCATGTCCACCCACTTTGCCGCAGCAAGGCCACCAATGAGGTAGAGCCCAAGAGTCAGGAAAACCAGGGAGGCAATCGTCCTTGCGACCGCCTGCTTCGCATCCTTGGAAAGAACCGACACCAGGATGCCGAGACAGAGTGAGAAGAAGAGGCAGTTGATCAACACCAGGGACATCTCGAACACCTGATTTCCCGTGACCCCTCCCATCAGGAGCGGAATGGTCAGGATCGGAAGAATCGCAAGCAACGAGTAGAAGGCATTGACCGACCCCGCCACGAGCTTGCCCAGCACCACATCCACACCCTTGAGATCCGTCAGAAATAGGAATCCGAGCGTCCCTTCACTCTTCTCAGCAGCCACCGTCTCCGCCGTCGAACGGACCCCGGACAGGACACAATAGACCATTGCCATGAAGGAAAGGATGGCAAAGATGCTTCCCGAAACCCGGGCCGGCGCCTGGTATTGCAACGCCTGAAGGTTGAATCCCACCACCACCAGTGCCAGGAGAGCAGCCACCGTGCGATTGAGGTAGTTCGTCCCCTTGCGGGACGCCACTCTCAATTCTCTTCCTACGATGGGAAACAGCATGGCTTTGCAATTTGTCTTCGGACGTGGGGCGGGGGCGATCAGTCCTGGATGAAATAACTCAGGTTCTCCAGTTCGATGGCCAGGTTGACGTTGTTGACGATGACCTCATCAGGAGCCATCAGGACCACCGGTGCAAAGTTCAGAATGCCGGTAATGCCCGACTCGATCAGGTTGTTGGCCACCAGCTGGGCCGCTTGGGATGGAACACAGAGGATCGCCATGCGCACCTCCTCTTCTTCGATGACACGACTGAGATCTTTCATCCCATAAATCGGAACCTTCAATTCATCACGAACCCGTTCCGGTCGCTCATCGAAGGCAGCCACGATCTCAAAGCCCTCCTTCTCGAACCCCCGGTAGGTCAGCAACGCACGGCCAAGGTTGCCGACTCCGATCAGGATGACCGGCTGGAGGCTGCTGGATCCCAGATGGTCTGAAATCATCTTGGCCAGCTGCTCCACCTCATAACCCAGTCCCCTACGCCCAAACTGCCCGAAATAGGTCAGATCCTTGCGCAACTGGGTGGGCTTGACGCCCGCCGCCTGGGCAAGGGCATCCGAGGAAACGGTCTGGATCCCATTCTGGATGAGTCTCTGAAGACACCTGAGGTACAGGGACATCCGGTAGATGGTCTTCCGGGGGATATCGCTACGGCCGTTCTTTTTCAAATCATCGGGAATCTGTCGGAGTCCCGGAAGCTTTTCAAGACCGGGCATGCCCGTCCATCCGGACGACAATCGCATGGAAACCCATTTTTCCAGTTCACAGTTCCCATTTCACCCCGTTTAATCCCGCGCCTTCCGGACGGTATCCGTTTCGGGCAATGATCCACTCAAAAGAACATGGGTAAAACTGCCGTAGTCACCGGGGCAGGATCCGGCGTGGGCCGGGCCGCTGCCATCACTCTCGCCAAACAAGGCTGGAATGTCGCCATCATCGGCCGTCGCGCCGATGCCCTCCAGGGCACCATTGACGAAGCCGGTGACGCGCTGAAGGACCAGTTCCTCGCCTGCCCCTGCGATGTCGGGAACCGCGAGGACATCGCGAAGATGGGCGAGACCGTCCGTGCCAAGTGGTCGGATATCGAGGCCATCGTCATCTCAGCCGGCACCAATACCCCCAAGCGCGCCCTCAGCGTGTTGTCCGATGAGGACTACGAGATGATTGTCTCGGTCAACCTCAACGGCGCCTATTACACCGTTCAGGAATTCCTCCCCATCATGCGCGCACGCGGCAAGGGAACGGTGGTGAACATCGTTTCCGAGGCAGGTGTCCTCGCCAATCCCAAGGCCGGCACCGCCTACATCGTTTCCAAGTTCGGGCAGAACGGCCTCACACAGGCCATCAACACCGAGGAACGCGTCAATGGCATCCGCGCCTGCTCGATCTTTCCCGGCGACATCAACACGCCACTGCTGGATCGGCGCCCCACACCTCCCCCAATGGAGCTGCGTGGCAAGATGCTCCAGCCGCAGGACCTCGCCGATTGCGTCTCCCTCGTGGTCAACCTGCCACCCAACGCCGTGGTGGAGGAGATCATGATCCGTCCCCAGTAATCCATGTCTGAAGATCCATTCCAACTTCCCACGGTCACCATCAAGACCTCCAAGTCCCCCCGTCTCTATGCGGGACACCCATGGATCTTCAGCAGTGACATCCGCAAAGCCCCGGACGAGTTGGACAAGGGTGCGGAGGTTCAGTTCCGTGATGACAAGAGAAGGAGTCTTGGTGTTGGTTTCTACAACCCCGATTCCAAGATCTCCGGCCGCATCCTGAGCAGAAGGAAACGGGAACTGAACTCGGGCTTCTTCCGCGAGCGCCTGGAAGCCGCAATCGCCCTACGCAAGGCACAGGAGCCCAAGCGACCCTGCTATCGTCTTGTCAATTCCGAAGGGGACTTCCTGAGCGGCTTGATCATCGACATCTATGACCGGGTGGCCGTCATCCAGATTTCCTCACTGGCACTCGATCAGCGGAAGCAGTCGATCATCGGAATCCTCGATGACCTGCTGGACCTGGATGTCATCCTCGAAAAGAAGGACAAGGGCACCCGCCGTTTTGAGGGACTGGATGAGGGCATCGAGTTTCACAAGGGAAGCGCCGAGCAGATCCCGGACACCTTCCAGATCAACGACCTGAAGTTCCACATCGACCTCGTCGAGGGCCACAAGACCGGGGCCTATCTCGATCAGCAGTTCAACTACGACTGCGTTTCCAGGCTCGCCCATCCAGGCCGCCTTCTCGATTGCTTCACCTTCAACGGCGGCTTCGCGCTGCATGCGGCCAGACGGGATGACGTCACCGTCGAAGGCGTAGACCAGAGCCGCGATGCTCTCGAGATCGCCGACAGGAATGCGGCCTCCAATGACCTCAAGGTCGAGTGGATCCATGGCAACGTCTTTGATGTCCTCAAGGACCAGGCATCGCAGATCCAGTCAGGCGAGGCACCCACCTACGACAACATCATTCTCGATCCGCCCTCCTTCACCCGCAATCGGGCCTCGGTGAAGGATGCACTTCGTGGCTACAAGGAAATCCATCTCCGTGCCTTCCAGTCGGTGCGCGATGGAGGCCGCGTCTTCACCTTCAGCTGCTCCCACCATGTCGACTGGCAAACCTTCGAAGGATCCGCCGTTGCTGCAGCCATCGATGCCCGGGTCACCCTGAGAAGGATACACCTTTTCGAGCAAGGCCCGGATCACCCCGTCATCCCCCAGATTCCCGAGACCCAGTATCTCAAGGGCTACGCCTACGAAGTGCTGAAGTAGTTCCTCCCAAAAATGGTAGGGCGATCGCTCCGCGAGCGCCCGGCCCTGGCATCCCTCCGCCACGAAAGCACCCAAAGCCGATGGGGCTCCCACTGAGCCAGGCTCCGAGCGCACCGGGAGACAGTTGTTGCAGCTTGGGTTCCCTACTCCTTGGGCATCCATCTGCATTCAGAAGCCCACCGGCAAGTCATCACGAAGGCTCGGCTCCCGCCACCGCGGGGTGAGAGATCAGCTTCCAAAACAATCCATGCATTGGATTCATCCATTTCCGGCTTGCACCCGGGCGCCGCACAGACTCGAATGCCAACCGCGTTATGAGTGAGGAAAATGTCGAACAAACAGGGTTCCTGAACCGCATCACCATGCGGGTCCGTCTTGAACATTCCCCCGGCTGCCTGGCACGCCTGATCCAATGTATTGCGGATCACCAGGCCAATCTGGGTGCCATCGATATCGTGAAGCCCGGCAAGGACTTCATCGTGCGAGACGTCACTGTGGACACGAAGGGCGAAGCCCACGAAAAGCTCATCCTGGATTCCGTCAACGCACTCGACGGCGTGGAGGTCGTCCACTGGTCAGATCAGGTCTTCCTCGCCCACCTGAAGGGCAAGATCGAGGTGCACAGCAAGATGCCACTCAAGACCCGCGAGCGACTCTCCATCGCCTACACCCCCGGCGTGGCCCGTGTCTGCACCGCCATTCACGAGAACCCGGAAAGCGTCTACAACCTCACCATCAAGAGCAACACGGTCGCCATCGTCACCGACGGCACGGCCGTGCTGGGACTGGGCGACATCGGCCCTGAAGCCTCCCTGCCCGTGATGGAAGGCAAGGCCATGCTCTTCCGGGAGTTCGGTGGCGTCGACGCCTTCCCCATCGCACTGAACACCAAGGATCCCGAAGAGATCATCGAGACCGTGAAGCGCATCGCTCCGGTCTTCGGCGGCGTCAATCTGGAGGACATCGCCGCGCCCAACTGCTTCGAGATCGAAAGGCGTCTCCACGACGAACTCGACATCCCCGTTTTCCACGATGACCAGCACGGCACCGCCGTGGTCCTGGTCGCCGCCTTCATCAACGCCTTGAAGATCACCGGAAAAAAACCTGAAGAACTGAAGGTGGTCATGGCTGGCGTGGGAGCCGCAGGAACCGCCTGCACCAAGATGCTCTTGGACCTCGGTGTGAAGGACATCATCGGCTTCGACCGCAAAGGAGCATTGACCAGGGACCGGGATGATCTCAATGACGCCAAGCGCGCCTACGCCGAGATCAGCAACCCCAACCAAAGCAAGGGAACCCTCAAGGAACTGATCGCGGGATCCGACGTCTTCATTGGTCTGTCCGGCCCCAACATCCTGAACGAGGATGACATCAAGAAGATGAACAAGGATTCCATCATCTTCGCGCTTTCCAATCCGACCCCGGAAATTGCACCCG
>CAZKNW010000118.1:0-9552 GCA_964554035.1 uncultured Verrucomicrobiota bacterium | reverse complement strand
TCCCTCGCCGATTGGCATGATCCACAAAGACCAGTTCACCCCGGTAGGCATACGCCTTCTCGAGAGGGGGGAACTCATCCGTTTTCGGGCGGTATGGCTCGTCAGCTGAGAGGCTGCTGGAAGCAAGGAAGCAGACGAGCAGGAAGAGGGAGAAAAAACCTAGATTAAGATTACGATTAAGAGATTGGTTACGCATTGCGGTCTAGTGAATTTGAGCGGATCAATCCAACCAGCATTGACACTACTTCGATCAATGCGGCTTTGCCCTCTGCCGCGGTTTCAGAGTCAATCTTCCTCTTGGCGACGAGAACATCCAGGCACGCGGCACATTCCAGCGCCGAGCCGCGAGCTATGTCGAAGAACTTACAACGGTCCTTCGCCGTGAACTTTCCATTCCCTTCCGCAATGTTCAGCGCGACCGATGTCGAGGCTCGATCAAATTGATTGTGAACCGATATTGATTTCGGAACGGAGTCCAATAGATCCGTCACCCATGCAACGAAGTTGATGGACTCCTGGTACACCGTCAATTTCTCGTGATCAAACTGCTTCATAGTTATCCCCCACTTCTAGATTCTTAATCTTGCTCTTAATCCTCGTCCTCATCAAAGCGGCAAAGATAAGATTAAGATTACGAGTAAGAGCAAGATTAAGAGATGGGTCATGCATCGCGGTCCGGCAAATCAGGTTCTTTATCTTAATCTTACTCTTGCTCTTAATCCTCTTCTCAATCCCCCTTCCCATCAGATCGAATGAACTCAGATTAAGATTAAGATTAAGAGGTTGATTACTCATCGCAGTCCGGCAAACCAGGTTCTTAATCTTAATCCTACTCTTACTCTTAATCCTCTTCTCAATCCCCCCTCCCATCAAAGCGAATGAACGGAGATTAAGATTAAGAGATTGGCTACGCATCACATTCCTCCATTCCTCCATTCCTAATCCTACTCTCCCTCTTACACCGCCAAGACAGAATTACTATCCCCAAACCGTTCCGTCTCCACCCCCATCTTCTGCGCCATCAGGAGGAGCAGATTGCTCATGTGGGCATCGCTGTTCGCGGGGCGGCTGCAGAGGCGGTAGTGGGCACCGGGATTGTCTAGGGTGTATCCGTCAAAGTGGCCCTGGTTGAAATCGATGTGGCTGCCATGCTTCAGGCCGAGATCCGAACCACCGGCGAACACAAGCGGGAGGTTGGCGTTGCCATGGCTGTGCCCGTAGGACATACCGCTGCCGAAGAGTGACATCGTCGAGCCGAGAAGTGGCTTTCCATTGAAGTCCTTGGTTTCTGCCAGACGGGAGAGGAAGTAGCTGTACTGCTCGATGGCAAAGGTGTCGTAATTGGTGAGCTTCTCCATGTAGCCCTCATCTCCACCATGGTGACTCAGCTGATGGCGGGACTCGGTGATGCCAATTTCCGGAATGGCGAAGGCATTCCCCTCCCCACCAAGACTGAAAGTGGCCACGCGCGTCACGTCGGTCTGAAAGGCGAGGACGATCAGATCGTAAACCGTGCGGAAGTAGTCACCCGCCTGCGTCTTGGGGATGTCGCGGTTGGTACGTTTCCGGTCGGCTGCGGAGATCTCGGGCAAAGGCGTGTCGAGCCAGGCATCGGCGCGCCGCGTCCGGATCTCCGCCTCGCGCACCGAGGTGAGGTATTGATCGAGCCGCCCCTTGTCCTCGGCACCCATCTTCGCCGACAGTCGGCGCACTTCGGCGAGGTTGTCATCCAGCACGCTTGCCTTGCGGCGAAGTCTTCTTCTTTGCGCGGCAATACCACCCTTCGGTTCCTCAAAGAGCGAGGCAAAGATCTGGCTGCATCGACGCATCGCAGGGAGCTGCACACCGTCCGCCGTCCAGGCAAGGGATCCCTGGGTCAGGGCAATTTCCATGGATGGATAGCGCGTATGCTGGCCGACCACCTGCGCCATTTGCTGATCCACGGAGATGGTGTTGCGATAGGCAGCTCCGATCTTTCCGCCCGTCAGGAAGATGTCGATGCAGTTGTGGTGATGGCCGAGGCTTCCCGGATGGTGCAGACCACTGACGGGCGTGATGACATCGCGAAACTTCTCCAAGGGTTTCAGCGAGCGGGAAAATTCATAGTCCTTCCCTGGAGTGGTGATCTGGTAGTTCAGGGAATGAACGCCATTGGCGAGATACATGAAGGCACTACGACGCGGCGAAGCGTCCGGCTCCTTGGCGTTGAGCGGGATCATGCAGTCCAGCATTGGAAGTGCGATGCAGGTCCCCATCGCTCTCAGGGCGTGGCGCCGGTCAATCAGCCAGGATTCTTTTCGGATGTTGCTCATGGGGTGATGGGTGAAGTGGAGTAATGGAGTTTTGGAATGATGGAGTCGTGGAGTATCGGAGTGGTGGTTACTCCTGCGATGCGTTGCTTAGGAAAAGTTTGAGGTCGGTTGTGACGGCGTCGTCTGTGCCGTATTTGACGGAGTCTTCTTGGATGAGGGTTTCGGTCCAATCTTTGTTGTTTCGTTTTCGTTCGAGGGACTCGACGAGTTTCAGTAAACGGTTCTCCAATCGGAATATCAGATTGTCGATTTGTTCAAATGTCGTTTGTTCGATCTGCCCGTTGCGAGAGTAAGCGATGAAACCGGAGAGAGTTTCACCAAGGGAACCCAGTGCAATGTTCAGATGCTGGAGATACTCGCGAATGGTTCGGCGACAGTAACCTTCAGCGATGTTCCGATGAACCGAATCGCTGGAGGCCAACGACTGCGACGCGAGCTTCTTGAACTCGAACGACCACCCACGAACCGCCCTCAACGCGAGCCCATACAGTTCGATCGCATCCTGCCAAACCAGCAGTTGCTGATACCCCCGATTCTTGTTCTTTCGCTGGGCGCTCATTGATTCATCACTCCAATACTCCACCACTCCATCTCCTCACCTCTTCCGGATGAGATCCGAGAGGGCGACCGCGCGGATGATGTCTTTGACACGGTATTGATTCTTCTTTGCTTCTTTCGCGATGGCGGAGATTGCGTCCTTGTCATCCACCGTCAACACGCGGCGCAAGGCGTAGGCGCTGAGGTGCTCGATGAAGGCCCGCGCGATCCGATCCCGGTCCTCCAGCAGCAGCTGCTTGAACTGGACGGAGCCCGTGAACTCCCGACCGTCTGGCAGGACACCAGAGGCATCCACCAAGGGATCCTCACCCGCTCCGTTGGGAACCCTTTCATGCGTGCGCCATTGACCGATGGCGTCGTATTGGTCGAATGCCAGGCCCAGGGGGTCAATTCTGCTATGGCAGGCCGCGCAGTTGGGATTCTTGGCATGCGCCTCGATTCTCTTGCGGACGGTGATCTTGGTGCCCTTGGGCGGGATCGGCTCAATGGGGTCCACATTGGCTGGTGGCGACGGAGGGGTCTTGTTGAAAATCGCTTCACTCAGCCAGACACCGCGGTGCACGGGGCGATGACGCGTGCCATCCGAGGTCAGACCCAGCGTGGCTCCCATGGTCAGCAGACCACCTCGATGATCCTCGGGTTTGAGCCTGACTCGTTGAAAGCCGCCCTTCTTGGGTTCCGGCAATCCGTAGAAATCGCAGAGCCGCGCGTTCGCCATCGTCCAATCGGAATCGAGAAGGCTGTCGATGCTCATGTTTTTGGAAAGCAGCTCGCGGAAATACTCGACCGGCTCCGCCCGCATGCTGGCTTCCAGCCAGTCGTCGTAGGTCGGGTAGAGTTTCCTGTCCGGGGGAAACATGCCCACGCGGTGTAGCTGCAGCCACTGCCGCGAGAAGTCGTCGATGAAACGGTTGATTCGCTCGTCCGCCAGCATGCGGTTCACTTCCTTGTCCAGCCTCGCCCCGTTCAGGGCACCTTTCTCGGCCGCCGCGAAGAGATCGGCATCCGGCATGGAACTCCAGAGGAAGTAAGAAAGTCGTGAAGCCAGTTCCCAATCAGTAAGCCGTTCCCGGGGTTCCGGATCGCCCTCAACCAGATAGATGAAGTTGCGGGAAGTCAGCACCCCTTCCATGGCAATCCGGTAGGCATCGGCCACACTGACGCCCGCCTTGCGTTCCGCCTCATACGACTCCAGGTAATTCTTCAGCTCCGCCATCTTCACCGGTCGCCGCCAGGCGCGTTCCGCAAAGCCGTGCAAATGCTGGGCGACGATCTCAGGCGTGGCGTCCTCAGGAGGCCGGACTCCCTTCCGACGGGACGTCTCCGCCTCGGTCTCCAAGGGACCTTCCCACTCGATCCAATCAAGGATCACCGTTGAGAAGATGCCGTTTCCCTTGTCGTCGAACATTTGCGGGGCATTGGGATTCAGGAGCAGTGTCTCGCTGCTGTGGGTGAAGATGTAGCCGAAGCGGCTGGCGATCGCGTTGCGGAAGGCCGCCCCGGCCCGACGGTCGACGACATCCGTCGCCACCACGGCAAAATGCAGCGTCGTCGGCATCTCCAGGAAAACCTCAAACTCATAGACCTCCGGACTGTCTTCAGGCGCCGTGATATCGAACTCGATCAGGCCATCCACATTCTCCTCGCTGGTCCTCACGCCGATGCTGAGGTGGGCCGGCTGACCGCCCGGCGGACGAATGCCGCTGGCCTTCACCCGAAGCTTGTAGAGCCCGCTATGCTCCGGCCCGGTCTTGCCAAACCAGTTCGGCTGCAGCGCAGGCTGGACCCGACCGGGAAACATGAGGAAGCGCAAGGGCCGCTTGATGCCGAAACGGTCCAACGCCTCCTGCTGCTTCTTCCCGCCGTTGTAGCGCAGGTCGGCGGCGGACTTTCGGATCTTGCGCGCCTCACTGGAGGTGGCCGGAAAAGCACGGTCGAGCACCGTCACGGCCGCGCCGTAATAGCGATCCATGTGCGAAGGCGACAGCGACAGCTGCGAACCCATCCGCTCAAATCCGTGCCAGAGCGTGTCCTCGTTCAACTCACCCGGTTTCGCAGGGTCATAGCGCACACCGAGCAGGTCATAGACCGTGTTCTGATACTCCTTGCGGCTCAGGCGATAGTGCGCCACCGGCGGCCGTGCGGCCATCCGCGCTGCCCGCCCTTCCTTGAGCCGAGCATCCAGTAGGGTGACAAAGGTCGAGATCTCCTCCTGTTCCGGTTTCTTCTTGGGTGGCATGTCGCCGCTGTTGATCTTCTCAATGACCTCAGCCCAGACATGCGAGTCCTCTCCCTTACGAAAATTCCGCGAGAGCTGATCCACACGCAGATCGCCCTTCTGCTTCTCAGGGCCATGGCAACTGACGCAATGCGTTGTCAAGAATCCCTCAAACGGCTCCGCTGCTTGAAGCGCCAAGGCCGTGAAAGTCATCGAAATAAGAATGGATAATCGTCGCTTCATCGCAGGCATCTGGAGTCTGTCCGAAATCAGGCGGTTCTCTAGATTCGCGTCCTCACCCAGAAATTCAACCCTGTTTGTTGGCTGCAACGGCGGCGGGACGGTGTTGCCTCAATCCCATTGTGATTAAGTGACCAACTTGGTCGCCCCATTTGGAGAGGAATAAGGAATATCCGAAAGAAGGAAGGAGAAATGAGGCGCTCACAGAGACGCCACTACATGGGCTTGTAGCGTCGGTCTGTGACCGTCGCACTCTATAACCCATCTCTAGTTGAATAATAGCAGGTCCTACCGGGAAGCAATCCTTGGAGGGAAGAGTTCCCACGAGTCCCACTTCAAAGCCCTGAAGGGGCAACACAGTCGATTACCGCTGCCGCCTACAACTATGGCTCACCATGCTAGGCTCTGAGAAAAAGTCGTAGAATCGGATGTCAATCCGATCATATCAACACTTGGAGGGAAGAGTTCCCACGAGTCCCACTTCAAAGCCCTGAAGGGGCAACGCAATCGATTAGCGCTGCCACCTACACCTTTGGCTCACCATGCCGGGCTCTAAGATTTGGGATGCGCGGGAGCTTATCCCTCCAGCAGGCACTCTAAAACCCATCCAGGGTTCCGGTGCTGTCGGCGAAGGAGTCGGTTTCGACTCCGAGGCGTTGGAGCATGTTGACGAAGAGGTTGGAGAGGGGGAGGTCTTCGTGGGTGGCTTTCTTGGTCCAGGGTTCCGGATCGCCGGGTTTCCAGCCTCCCGCCTGTGCATTGGTGCCGGTGTGATTGAGGTAGCGTCCGTGGGTGAAGCCCATGTTGCGTCCGCCTGAAAGGATGATGGGATAGTTCCGGGACAAATGGAATCCGCTGGAGGCCGAACCGAACAGCAGCAGGGTGTTGTCGAGGAGGGAGCCTTCTCCGGCTGGTTCGGGTGTTTGTTGCAGGCGGGCAACAAAGCGCGCGTATTCCTCGTGGAGAAAGCGGCAGTAGATGGCAAAGTTCTTCCAACCTCCAGGTTGCTTGGTGGCGTGTGAAAGACCGTGTGCCGCCGGGAAACCCACCGCCCTGGCAAGCCGGTCGCTGATGCCGACTCCGTTTTCCCTACCAATCTGATAGGTGGCGACACGAGTGGAGTCGGTCTTGAAGGCGAGGTAGATCAGATCGTACATGGTCCGCAGATACTCGCGGGGCTCATTGGGCGTGATCTCCAGGTTCATTTCATCGACGTCCACCTTGGGCCGTGGGGTATTGATCCAATTCTTGGCCTTCTGCACGCGGATCTCCGCGTCGCGGATGGACTGGAGGTATTCGTCGAGGCTTTGCTGATCGTCCTTGGACAGGCGTTGTCGGAGACGTCGTGAATCAGCGAGGAGATCATCAAGCGCGCTTTCGCTGAGCGCGAGCCGGCGGGCGGCATCGGCGTCGTCCTTGACGAAGAGCATGTCAAAGATCCGCTTGGGGCGGTTCTCTGCCGGGATGGGTCTGCCGTGCCGGTTGAAGGACATGGTGTGCGTGGCACGCGCCGTGCCGGTGCCGCCTTCGGTGGACATGATGAGGGAGGCAAAGCGGGTCTGGTCGCCAATCTGATTGGCATAGACCTGATCGAGGGAAATGGTGTTCTTGTAGCTCTGATCACTGGTGCGCATGGAGGCGGCCGTGAGGAACTGGTCCGAGTTGTTGTGCCCGTGAACGTTGCGCCCCTTGGGATGGGAAAGTCCGGAAATGACGGTCATGTCCTGGCGCACGGGAGCAAAGGGTTCCATGCACTTGGTGAAGGTGAACTTCTCCCCATTGCCGTGCGGGAACCATGCCCAATCCTTGTAGGCCGGGTCTTCCGGGAGGGGCATGGGAACTCCGTCTGGAAAGTAAAAACACCCGAGCCGCTTGGGAGCAGCGGCTTTTCCCGCGGCCTGTGCCTTTGAAACAGGGAGCGATTCAAAGAGCGGCAGCGCCAGGGCCCAGCCGGTGCCGCGCAGGAAGCGGCGTCGATCCAATGGGTTCGGATTGGTTGATGAGGAACGTTTCATTTCGAACGGAACAGTTCACTGGTGACGACCTGTTTGACCAAAGTGGCCAGGCCATCCCCTTCACGACGCACCTTGGCGGCGATTTCTTCAACGCCCGCCCGATCCGTGAACGTCAGTGGCCGGCCCAGGGCATAGACCATGATCTTGTGCGTCACGGCGCGAACGAACTGATCCTGACGGTTCGTCAGCAGGAATCGCTTCAGTCCATCCATGCCATCCAGAGGTTCATTGTTGAACAACCGGCTCGAGGCGTCAACGGGCTTGCCCTTGATCTTGTCGCGCCACCGGCCAGTGGCGTCGTAGTTCTCAAAGGCGATGCCCCATGGATCGATCTTCTGGTGACAGGACATGCAGGCAGGATGATTGCGATGGTCTTCAATGCGCTCCTTGAGCGTCATCCTGGCAATCTTCGGATCAGCAAGGTCGATTTCGGGAACGGCTGGAGGTGGCGGCGGCGGAGGGTCATTGAGCAGGCTTTCGAGCATCCAGATGCCGCGCTTGAGCGGGTGGGAATCATCGCCACTCGAATTCATCGCCAGCAGACCGGCCTGGGTCAGGAGCCCGCCTCGTTTGAAGCCTGTGTCCAGCTTGACGCGCCGGAAGTGGTTCCCATAAACGCCGGGCAAGCCGTAGTGACCGGCAAGGCGCTCGTTGGCCATGGTGTAGTCGGCATGGATGAAATTCAGGATGCTTTCGTTGTGATGCAGCATTTCTTCAAAGAACAGGATGGGCTCCTTCAGCATGGCTTCCTTGATGAGTGGGTCCTGGCCTCGTCTGGGTTGCAGGTGGTCAAGAAGTTGCATGTCCAGCCATTGGTGGACGAAGTGTTCGGCGAAGCGATGGGAACGGGCATCAGCCAGCATGCGTTCCACCTCCCGCACCAGGACGTCCGGCTGGCCCAGTTGCCTCTTGTCCGCAAGATCCAAAAGGCGGTCGTCCGGCACACTGCACCAAAGAAACATGGCAAGACGGGTGGCCAGTTCGTGTTCACCAAGAGGCTGTGGCCCCGATGAGTCCTCCCCGGTTTCATTGCGGACGAGGTAGAGGAAATCAGGGGAGGAAAGAACGGTGGCCAGCGTTTCGATCATGGCATCCTCAAAGGTGTCGCAGGATTGGCGCATGGTGTGGAAGAGCTTGAGCTTCCGGTCGACCTCGTCCGCGCCGATCGGGCGTCGCCATGCGCGGGTCATGAAGGAAGTCAGGATCTCTTTTGCGTAGGTCGATTCATCATCGCTGTTGTCGCTGTGGGAAAAGATCCGTTTGTGGGACGCGGGTGGCCACTCCTCATGGACGGGGGCCGAGACCTCCACGTAGTCGATTCGTATGTCGCCGGATGAGGCGGAGTTGTTGACCAACCGGATGTATTCCGACGGATTGGGCATGGAGCCGAGCTTGGACGTCTTGCGGACGGAGTTGCGGGGGTAGATGTCTTCCAGTGCCACGTGCCATTCGATGAACTCGGGTTCACCCGGCGCGGCAGTGACGGCTCTGTCATCGCCACCCACATGCACCCGGGCTTTTCCTTCATTGCTGGATTGGAAGCCAAACTCCAGACGCAGACTCGGAGCGCGACTCTCCCCTGTTGTCCTGGAAGCCAGAACGCGAACACGGAGCGTGCCTTCGTCAGGAACCTTCTCCCCGAGCTCGACGATCAGATCCCTGCTTCGCGGAACGATGGCATGGCGTTCGAAGACCCCGGGTATCTCCGGCAGGACGTCGGTTGGCTTGTTGGCATGACTGGCTCGATAATAGGACCATGAATGACTGGCTGTGAGTCCGGAGGACGGATCCTTGAAGTAGGTAACCGGGTGGGCCTTCCTGAACTCCTCAGGGATCGTCCTGGGCTTTTGATCGCTCGATTCATCTTCACCCGACGCGGTCGCCTTCTGCAGCTTGTCGGTCATCTCCTTCCAATCCACTTTGGAGGCCTGCTTCATGGTGACACCCCAATGAAGGACGGGTGGTTGCTCACCGCGCACGGTCGCCCGCTGGAGAGCGTCCCGGGCGATGCTTCGATACATCTGCAACTGGGTGACGGTCATGTGCAGTGTTTCAGAGCTGTTCTTGAAGCCGTCTCCGGAATGGGATTCCGGCAAAAGATCCCGCGAAAAATCACCCCGAATGCCAAGGAGATCCTGCAGCGCATAGTTGTATTCGTAGCGGGTCATGCGGCGGAAAGAGGAATAGCCACCTGCGGCGCGTCGAGTCA
>CAZKNW010000117.1:0-9644 GCA_964554035.1 uncultured Verrucomicrobiota bacterium | reverse complement strand
GAACTCGCGGACACCCTCCGGCAGATTCAGATGTGGATGAGGAACTTTCCTATCTGGTCGATGTTCTGAGCCGCACCTGTTGAGCCTTCTCCAAAACGGAACCGAGGGGATTCAGTCCTCCTAAAAAACCGCGGAGAAATCATTGTAAAACCCTTGTGTTTTTGTTCAACTCCGCGAACTTTTTGACCGGGAATCGATCCGTTTCTCTGGTAGTTTCAGCACTGATCGAGCATAGGGATGAGTCAACAAGCAGCTCCAAAAGTCATGACCCTGGGTGATATTCTAGAAGAAGACCAGATTGCCACAGACCTCAAAGCACAGGACCGCTGGGAAGCCATCGACGAACTCGTCGGGCAACTGGTGGCCTCCGGCAAGGTCAACGAATCAGACCGCCAGGCCATCGTGGAGGTCGTCAAGAAACGGGAAAGCTCGATGAGTACCGGGATCGGTTACGGAATCGGGATACCCCATGCCTCCTCCGACCTGATCTATGATGTGGTCGGTGCCTTTGGCAGATCCTCCAAGGGCGTCAACTTCGAGGCCATCGACAACCAGCCTGTCTAGCTCGTGATGCTGATCCTCGTTCCCCAGGGACAATTTCAGAAGCACCTCCACACCCTGGCCAACATTGCCAAGCAGCTTCACAACAAGGAATTCCGACAAGCTCTCCTCGAGGCCGAGGACGCAGCCGGAATGATGGAGGCCATCCGCAGCAACTCCCTGCCCAAGTAGCGCAACCACCCAGATTTTCCCGGGCGGTTTCGGAAGGCTCCGGGACCGCCTTTTTTTTGTCATGCTCCCCTACCTCGAATTAGAAAAGCGTCTTCAGGACGTGATCCTGAAGATCGTTCCGGACGCCTCGGATGAGATCATCAAGGTCCGACCTTCCAACAACCCCAAGTTTGGCGATTACCAGTGCAATGCCATCATGCCCCTCGCCAAGAAGCGCAAGATGAACCCGCGCCAGCTCGCCACCGAGGTCGTGGAGGCCCTGGAGATTGATGATCTTTGCGAGTCACCCGAGATCGCCGGCCCCGGCTTCCTGAACTTCCGGCTCAAGCCTGGGACGCTCATCGGCAGTTTGAAGGAGGCAGCCGAGGGCAGACACCTCTTCCACACCGAGACCGATTCCCCCAAGTCCATCGTCATCGACTTCAGCTCCCCCAACGTGGCCAAGCCGATGCACGTGGGTCACATCCGCTCGACGATCCTCGGCGAATCCCTGAAGCGCCTCTTCCGGCTCCAGGGTCACAGGGTGATTGGCGACAACCACATTGGCGACTGGGGCACCCAGTTCGGGAAGCTGATCGTCGGCTGGAAGCGGCTTCTCGATCGCGAAGCGCTTCAGTCGGATCCGATCGCCGAGATGGAACGCCTCTACAAGACCATCAACGACGAGTGCGGCGAGAACGAAGCCACCTTGACGGAGGCACGTCAGGAACTGGTGAAACTTCAGGAAGGAGACGAGGAGAACCTCGCCATCTGGAAGGAAATGATCGCCCTTTCCCAGGACCAGTTTGACACGATCTACGGCAGACTCGATGTCAGCTTTGACGAGACTCTGGGTGAAAGCTTCTACAACGACCGGTTGAAGGCGGTGGTGGATGAACTGAAGGAGAAGGGCATCGTGCGCGAAAGCGAAGGGGCGCAGGTGGCCTTCTTCGACGACACTCCTGAACTCAAGGAACACCCCGCCCTCGTCCAGAAGAGCGACGGAGCCGCCAACTACACCACCACCGACCTGGCCACACTCGACCATCGTCTGGAGACCTGGAATCCCGATCGGATCATCTATGTGACCGATGCCCGCCAACAGCTGCACTTCAAGCAGATGTTCACGATCTTCAGGAAGAAGAATCCGGACCTCAAGGCACGTCTGGAGCACGTCTGGTTCGGTGCGATCCTTGGAGACGACGGCAAGCCCTTCAAGACACGCGAAGGAGGCACCATCAAGCTCGCCGCCCTTCTCGATGAGGCCGAGGAAAAGGGCCGTGAGGTCTGCCGTGGCAAGAACCCGGATCTCCCCGAGGAGAAGGTCCATGAGATCGGTCGCATCATCGGGATTGGTTCCGTGAAGTATGCCGACCTGATGCAGAACCGGCAGAGCGACTACAAGTTCAGCTGGGATAAGATGCTGGCCCTGCAGGGAAATACCGCACCCTACCTGCTCTACGCCTACACGCGCACCCGCGCCCTGTTCCGCAAGGCCGCCGAGGAGGGAGGCATCGACACCACGATCCGGCCGGAGCTTCTGGATCATCTGGCCGAATCCCAGGAACTGGCCCTCGGAAAGCACCTTTGCAACTTTGACATCATCCTCGACCTCGCTGCCGAGGAATGCCGCCCCAACTACATCTGCGACTACCTCTACGAACTCGCAGGGCTGTATTCCCAGTTCTACGAGAACTGTCCCGTCCTGAAATCGGAAGACCCGGTTCGCGGTGCAAGAATCGCCCTGACCCATCTGGCATCACTGGTCCTCAAGCAGGGACTGGAATTGCTGGGACTGGAAACGACCGAACAGATGTAGAGCCTTGGAATTCAGAGACTTTTGAAGGTTTCGACCGGTTCTTGGATGTCTCTTTATTATTGCGCCTTGGACGGGGTCCGGTTTATGGATTTCTTTTTAGCCGAACCAGAACAAGAAAGTGACCGGATCTAGCGACATACCCTCCTACGCCATCTGGGGAGCAGACAATGTGGTCTATGGCCCTGTGGAGATGCCCACCCTGGTGGAGTGGATCCAGGATGAACGAGTTGAAAAAGACACATGGATCTTCCTCGTTCACGAAGACAAGTGGCAAAAAGCTGAGAATATCCCTGATTTTGCGATGTTCTTCCGCAAGCGCGGCGGTGGCGGCGGTGGCGGCAGCAAGGAATTCACTCCCCTCGTGGAAGGCATCAAGCCCGGCATGCTGCGCCGAGTGAAGATTCTTTCAGATTTTGACGACCAACAGCTGGGTGCCTTCGTGCAATACATGGAGGTCCAACAGGTCCAGCAGTTCACGGAAATCGTGAAGACCGGCCAGCACGGTGACGCCATGTTCCTCATTCTTGAAGGTGAGGTCCGCGTCCGCCTGATGATCGGAAGCAAGGAGCGCATCCTCGCAACCCTTTCCGCCGGTGAGTTTTTCGGCGAAATGACCCTTTTCGACCAGTCACCCCGCTCAGCGGACATCGTCGCCAATACCGACTGCGTCCTGATCAAGGTCGACGTCCAGCACATGGAGAAACTCATGGAGGACGCACCGGCCGTGGCCACCAAGTTCCTTTCCGGCATCTGCCGCACCTTCTCCGCACGTATCCGCGCCGACAACAAGCGCTTCAAGGATACGCTGAACTTCCAGAAAGGCTTCGGAGGCGCCTAAGTCCACCTCTATCTGAATCTCGCAAAGGCCGACAACCAGCGTGTTGTCGGCCTTTTTGCTTGGGAAACACCGGATGCACGCTTTACAACTTCGCGCTTTGCAGGAAGTTCACACCATGGGCGACATCATCGGCATCGATCTCGGAACCACCAATTCACTGGCAGCCGCCGTGGATGCAGGATTCCCGTACGTGATTGCCGACGATCAGGGCCGTCGCAGCCTTCCATCCGTCGTGCATTATACTTCCAAGGGGGAAACGCTCGTCGGTGAGGAGGCAAAACGCATGGCCATCCTTCACCCCGCCCAAACCATCGCTTCGGTCAAACGCTTCATGGGGCGTCGCTTCTCCAGCTGTGAACAGGACCGTGACCGGGCCGGCTATAGGATTACGCGCAACCACCAGGATGAGTCCCTCATCGAGGTACACGGGATCCAGAAGTCTCCGGAAGAGGTTTCGAGCGACATCCTGAAACGACTGAAGTCCATCGCGGAGAAGGCCCTTGAAATGGAGGTGAAGCGGGTGGTCATCACCGTGCCCGCCTATTTCAACAATGCACAGAGGGACGCGACCAAGCGAGCTGGGGAAATGGCCGGGCTGACGGTGGAGCGCATCATCAATGAGCCTACGGCAGCCGCCCTCGCCTACGGACTGGACAAGCTCAGGGAGAGATCACGCATCGCCGTGTATGATCTCGGTGGAGGCACCTTTGACCTTTCCATCCTGGAACTCTCCGAGGGATCTTTTGAGGTCCTGTCCACCTGTGGCAACACGACGCTGGGTGGCGACGACATCGACGAGGCCATCACCCGGCTCGTCGCAAAGATGATCAGCGAGAAGGGAGGGCCCGATATTCTCTCCGAAGCCCAAATGCTGGCCAAGGTCCGAGAGCAGGCACAGGCCGCCAAGATCCGGCTCTCATCCGAGACTGAGGCACGCATCTCCCTGCCCTTCCTGACATCTTCATTCAGTTTCGAACATGTCTTGAATCGCGCTGAGCTTGAATCACTGGCCCACCCCATCATCCAGAAGACCCGCGAGAACTGCCTGCGGGCATTGGCCGACGCCAAGCTGGAATCGAGGGACCTGGACCAGGTGATTCTTGTCGGAGGCATGACCCGAATGCCCCTCGTGCGGAGGTTCGTTGCCGAGATATTTCAATGTGCTGAATTCGAGGAGAACCGTGGTGGGCTGCGGATTGGAGAGGAATACCACACGAGCGATGGTCCCCAACTGAACACCTCGGTCAATCCGGACGAGGCCGTGGCGCTGGGCGCTGCGATCCAGGGCGAGATCCTGTCCGGTGGTTTCAAGGACATGCTGCTCCTCGATGTGACTCCACTTTCCCTGGGACTGGAGACCTTCGGTGGCTTGATGAACGTCATCATCCCAAGGAACTCCACCATCCCCACCAAGGCAGGCGAAATGTTCACGACGGCGGTGGATCATCAGCGATCCATGCTGATCCACGTCCTCCAGGGCGAACGTGAGAAAGCCGCCGACAACTGGAGCATCGGCAAGTTCACCATCGATTTTGAAAAGGCAGCCAAGGGTGTTGCCCGGGTGGGAGTGCAGTTCGAAATCGACGCCAACGGCATCCTTCACGTGCTTGCCAGGGACACCCATACCGGCAAGGAGCAGGTCGTGGACATGCAGTCGGCCGTCGACGTGTCCGACGAGGATGTGCAGCAAATGGTGGAGGAATCCGTTGAGCACGCCTTCGAGGATCTCCGCACGCGCCAGTGGATTGAGGCCAAGCTGCGGGCCACGGAGACCCTGGCCGCCACGCGAAAGGGAGTTGAGGACGTGGGCGAGGATCTCGACGAAGAGGAAGCCACGACCATCCAAGCCGCGCTCAACCAAGTAGAGGCCATCCTTGCGGAGGAGGATCCGGAAACCGAATGCGGAGACCCGGCGAAGCTGAAGGAAGCCATCAGGCAGCTCGATGCCGCCACGGTCTACCTGGCCGACCTCATGATGGACAAGGCCATGGAAGCCATGCTCAGGAAACAGGGACTCATCCAGTAGAAGACACTTTATGACAAAACTCACCCTAGGCCATTCGCCCGACCCGGACGACGCCTTCATGTTCTATGGACTCGCCAAGGACCTCGTGCCCAATGGCGGTTATGAGTTCGAACACATCCTGGAGGACATCCAGACACTGAACGAGCGCGCCACGCGGGGGGAACTCGACATCTCCGCCATCTCCATCCACGCCTACGCCTATGTCTGCGACCAGTATGCCCTGCTCCCCAGCGGAGCCAGCATGGGCGATGGCTACGGCCCCATGCTGGTGGCCAAGCAGAAGTTCAGCAAAGAGGAGATCAAGTCGCTGAAGATCGCCGTTCCCGGCAAGATGACCAGCGCCTTTCTCGCACTCCAGCTTTGGCTTGGGATCAACGAGGATCAGTTCGAATACATCGTCGTGCCCTTCGATGAGATTTTCAGCACCGTCAAGGAGGGCCGGGCCGACGTGGGACTGATCATCCATGAGGGTCAGCTGACCTATGAAAACGAGGGGCTGGTCGTCTGTGAGGATCTCGGAGTCTGGTGGGGCTCCGAAAACGACGGACTTCCCCTGCCCCTGGGTGGCAATGTCATCCATAAGCGTCATGACGAAACGGCGAGAAAGACCATCTCGGACATCCTGACCGCCAGCATCCAGTTCAGCCTCGATCATCGCAAGGAAGCCGTCGAATACAGCCTCCAGTTCGCACGCGACATGGGCGTGGATCTGGCCGACAAGTTCGTCGGCATGTACGTGAACCACTGGACACTCGACTACGGTGACAAGGGGCGTGAGTCCATCCGTCGCTTCCTCAAGCGCGGCGCCGAGCAAGGCATCATCCCAGCTGCGCCTGAGCTGGAATTCGTGAGCTGATCGGTTCACCACAAAGGATCCGAGGTAGCCGCTCTTGCAAAAGGGTGAATAGGTCCAATTCACTGATCGAGGGATGCCTCAATGGTAGGGCGATCACTCCGTGAGCGCCCGAGCCTGGCTTCCAATCGCCAAGGTTCATTCTGAATCCCCGTCCGCAGCAAAGGCCCGCGCGGAGCGACGGGCCCTACCTTCGGGGCTTCCCCCTTCGCATAGGCTTCGGCGGGACAAATAGGGTCTTTGCGTGAGTTCAAAAGGAATTGGTCTCCCGCAGATTCAGAAAAGCCTCAGATTGGGCCCCTAGGATCAAGGCGCCCCTCAATGGTAGGGCGATCACTCCGTGAGCGCCCGAGCCTGGCTTCCAATCGCCAAGGTTCATTCTGAATCCCCGTCCGCAGCAAAGGCCCGCGCGGAGCGACGGGCCCTACCTTCGGGGCTTCCCCCTTCGCATAGGCTTCGGCGGGACAAGTAGGATCTTTGCGTGAGTTCAAAAGGAATTGATCTCCCGCAGATTCAGAAAAGCCTCAGATTGGTTCCCTCCAATCTCCATGCTCTTCGATTCTTCGTGGTTTGATCATCAAGTCCGAAAAACGCCTCCCATCCGACGATGGAAGGCGTTTTCGTCCCCCTGAACTCTCTTGGCGTCCTCTTGGAAAGCTGGTTTGTTGGTGTTTGTTGATTGGACACCCTTTGTCCATGGATCCTTGGAAGGATTGTTCAGATGTCGGAAGAAACTTCATCCACCAACACCAAGCGTCTCCCAAGGGGAACCGACTCCAACCCACCCAACCGGTTTGAGCCACTGCGTCTGGAACTCGACGAATCCCTACTCGGGCAATGGGATGAGGAGGAATCCGAGGCTCCGAAGACCCAATACTTCGTCGATCACTCCCAGAGCATCATCAGCTACAATGATTCACCGGACCTGAGCTTTGATGCGGGACTGAACCCCTACCGGGGCTGCGAACACGGCTGCATCTACTGCTACGCCCGGCCCACACACGAATACGCGGGCTTTTCATCAGGGCTGGATTTCGAATCCAAGATCATCATCAAGCCCGAAGCACCCCACCTGCTTCGCAAGGAATTGGCCTCCAAGCGATGGAAGCCGCAGTCCATCGCCATGAGCGGGGTGACCGACTGCTACCAGCCCATCGAACGACAGCTCAAGCTGACGAGGGGATGCCTTGAGGTCCTTGCGGAATGTCGGAACCCGGTTGGCATCGTCACCAAGAACAACCTCGTCACCCGGGACATCGATCTTCTTCAGGAACTGGCACGTTTTCACGCCACCGTGGTCCTGGTATCCATCACCACGCTCGACACCGATCTGAGGAAGAGGATGGAACCGAGAACCAGTCCTCCGAAGGCACGACTCAATGCCGTCAGGAAACTCGCCGACGCAGGCATTCCAGTCGGCATCATGATGGCGCCGATAATTCCCGGTCTGACCGATCCGGAGATTCCCGAGATCCTGAAGCAGGCCGCGGAACATGGAGCCCAGAGCGCCGGCTACACCATTCTCCGACTTCCCTACGCCGTGTCCGGACTTTTTGAGAACTGGCTGAAACAGCACTTCCCCGACAAGGCAGACAAGGTCCTCAAGCGAATCGAGTCCATCCGATCAGGCAAACGCAACAGCAGCGAGTTTGGCGAACGCATGAAAGGCCGGGGCATCTTTGCGGATCAGATCCATCAGATGTTCAAGGTCAGTGCGAGGCGATATGAATTGAACTCACGCCCTCCAGCACTCAGTGCGGAGCACTTCCGGCGCCCTTCGACCGACCAGTTGACATTCGAGCTATTGTGATCGGCCTGAGCCTGTCGAAGTCCTCCTGTTCAAAAGGAAAAACCCCGGGAACTGGACCAGTCCCGGGGTCGAATCTCATAAACCTGTGAGAAGCTCCAAGATTCCTGCTCTTAGTATTTGAACTCCACCTGGAACCAGAAATTATCCAGGTCCACAAAAGGGCCATTGCCCTCGAGGTGGGCATACTTGGCAAGCAACGACCAGTGCTTGCCCAGCTTCTTGGTCGCAATCACATCAATTTCATTGCCGAAATCAACACCGCCTCGATCGGATTGAAAATGGTGATAGATGACCGACAAGGGTATGTCATAAGACAGCTTGACGCCTGCCGCCACATAGAGATCTGTCAGTCCTCCCGCTGGTGTCGCAAGGAATGCGTCCGCCCAGCCATTGAACTTGTGGGCCGTGGCCAGAGGTGTCTTGAACACCTGGGTCGCAAGCGGACCATCGGCCCCGAGGACCTCGTATCCAAGCTTCAAGCTGTAACGATCATAGGAAGCGCCACCCTCCAGCAGGTAGTAGCTCGCATCATAGGAGGTAGGATTGTTGCCACTTCCCGACTGGTGGGCGTACTCACCGCGGTAGTTGACCTTGAAATCACCAACCGGAACCCCGCCGTATGCAGCGAAGTGAAACGTGTCGGAGGAGTTGGCCGCTGAGTTGTTGAAATCAAGGAGGTACATGGCGGCTGCCACGGTCACCCAGTCAATCCCCGAGTAGCTGATCCTCGCGATATGCGAGTCGGAGTCAAAGTTCCCCGCGTGATGGCTGTCACCGAAGATGCGGTTCACGTTGAAGATGTAGGAATAGGTGATCGACAGGTCCTTGACGCTGTTGTTGCTGAACGTCCACGCATCGTAGGTCTGTTGATTGTTCCGCCAGATCACATCACCGATGAACCTGGCGTTGTCGTAGACAATCTGCTGCCGTCCATAGCGAAGTGCGGTATCCCACTTGTTGAATCCGATCCACGCCTGATTGACCTCGGTCGATTGCGGATCAGCGACATTTCGCCTCAATGGCTGCCCCGTCGTTCCTGCGAGGTTCACATTGTTCTCGCTGCCGATAGGCCTCGTATCCACAAACTCCAACAGACCTTCAAACCCGTAGTAATTCCCGGTCTTGTATCCGAGGGCTATCCTTTCGGTGAAGGCGTTGGAGGGCTTTAGACCCGCCGCGTCGGCGTATTCGTAACGAAGCCTGGCGTGCACCAGTAGCTTCCCGTCCTTGACGAAGTTGGGCAGTTTGTCCACCCAGGTTTTTTCGCCCTCCTCCGCCTCCAACTTCGGCTCTTCAGCCGCCAGAAGGGGGAATTGAAGGGCAGTGCAGCAAAGAAGGATCAGGAAGACCTTTTTGCTGATTGCATTTTCTGTGGTTTTGGTTTTCATCGGCATTGCGTTTAGGGTTGTTTCTAACGACCTCCGGGTGTCGGACTCTTCCAGGGAGTCCGGCACCCGAAATTTTTTGGATCCCGGTGGGTGGCACCTTCGGGACGGGGGGACTTACTCAGCCACTGCGTGTGCCTCAGTGGCACGCGCCTTGTCAGGCTTTCTCAAGCCGGTGGACCTTTCTCGGACATCCCGGCCT
>CAZKNW010000116.1:2871-9646 GCA_964554035.1 uncultured Verrucomicrobiota bacterium | reverse complement strand
ATGGGGAATCCATTTTTTCATGTCCTTGCTTTCTCTTACTTGGCCACGGTTGCGGGGTTCGCGCTTCCCTTCTTCCTTTCACCCTGGGCGGACTTACCTTTCGGCTTCGAAACGACAGCAGGGCTGGAACCAGAATTGCGCCGGTCCCAGAAACGCCTGAGGCTCATCCCGAACTGGATGCAAAGCCCGAGACCAATCAGGGTGCAGGAGACATACGGCGTCAACCAGGCAGGGTTACGTACAACCTGGAGGATGGTGGTCTGGTCGGTCCTCTCGAAACTGCCCTGATAATAGGTCTCCCCCTCGTAGCGCAGGGGTTCATTCATACGGATGGTCACCTCGCGGTGCTCTCCCGAGCCCGGATTGTCGAGGGTCACCCGGCTGGAAAAGTTCTTGGCCTTGTCGGTTCCCAGATACCGGTCATGCCGGAAGTCATGGAGCTCGATGGAGAAGTCCTTGTAGTAACGTAGGGACCTCAGGGCGATTTCCCAGGTCTTTCCGTCGTAGTCAAACTCCTGAGGCGCATCCAGGTTGGCATAACGTTCCCCGAATCCGGAATCGCGGCGGATCGCCTCGGCCAATCCATCATCGGCGAGCCAGTTGCTGACCAGCCATTCGCCAACGACCTCACCATCCTTGCCCACCACCTCGACGAGGGCGGACGGGATGTTGCGGTCATCCATTTTTTTGGTGATGTCCCGGGGAGCGATCCGGAGCCTTGCGCCCGAGCCCCTGGATCCGGTGATCGCCTCCGGATGCTCCTGCCAGGAATAAAGGGGTTCCGAATTCGGATACCAGGTCTTCACCCTGACAGAGAAAGGGATTACCTCATGCTTCAGCTCGGCTCCCTCCTTGAGGAACTTGCCCGGGAAGGAGACGTAGGAGAACTGCTCATCACCCGACTTGTCGATGACCGCAATCTCATCCTTCAACTGGGCCGCGCTGTAGTTTTTCTGCCAGCCTTCCTCGATGCGCATCGTGCTTTCCACCTGGAGCATCTCCGTCAGGAACTGACCGAAGAGGAGCATCATGAGCCCGATATGGGTCAGGAAGATACCCGTCTTCTTCGCGGTGAGCTTGAAGCGGGCGACGTGGGCCGCAATGAGGTTGATGAAGAGGGCCCAGCCGAGAAGGTAGCCGCCAGGAAAGACCGGCACCTTGAATCCATCTCCGACTTCCTTGAAGACGAAGAGGCTCCGGAAATACAGGGTCTGCGCATCCCATAGCCCGTGCTTCACCTGGGCCAGTGTCCCAATGAAGACAAGGATCATGCCCAGCGTGAGCAGAATCACGGTGAGCTTGAGGGATGAAATCGCCTTGAGCAGTTTTTTGATGGGATCAGGCATTGTCTGAAAACTTGATGGAACGAACGAACTCGATGAGCTTGGCCTCCTCGCCCACGACCATGTCGCTGACGCCACGCAGCTTGAAGATCCAGGTACCGCCATCCTTGGGATACCAGACACTGAGGATGCGCTGGGCCGCCGATTCCAGTCCGCGGTTCTCATTGGCACCATGGGTGTCCATGATCGTCAGGGTCATTCCGTTGACGTCGATCTCCCGGATGTACTTGGAAAGCTGGGCCTCGGTGATGGGTTCAAGCCCCACCTGGCCCCGCCAACGGTTCAGGTTGGCGTGAATCCCGCCCACATCATTGGGCCACTTGGAAACGGCAAGGGTGCCGGAACCGGAGGCGAAGGTAACCTGGAATGTGGCGACGGCCATGCTGGATCCCGTGACCTGCTGCCATCCTTCCGGAACCTTCCACTCAGGAAGGCCGCTGGTGTCGGCGGGCGGAGGTGAAGACGACCGGGGAGAAGGCGGCATACCGCCCGACATCATGGGAGGCATGGGCATGGCCGGGGCATCCGTGGCACCAAACGCAGCCGCGTCCTCAAGAGAGGAAAACCCGAGCGGCGCTTCAAACTCCAGCCCGGCCAGGAAGGCCAGGAAGGCATCACGCTGAACTTCAACTGCCGCGGGGCTGCCCGTCATCTTGAAATACCATTTCCTTCCGCCAACCCCATCATAAATCGCGCCAAGGATCCGCGACTCACCCAGGGCCTCGGGAGATTCGCCCACCAAATCGACGAGGATACCTTCCTTGTCCGCAACCGTCACCTTGGTAGAGCCAGCACTGAGGGATTCCTCAGAGATGGGGAAAAGCCCGACCTGTCGTCTCCAGCGGTTCACGTTGTCCAGGTCACTGCCCACCTGCCCGGCAAAGGTCGTCACGGACACATCCGTCTGGCGCCCCTCGGCATCGACGGTGCGGAAGCTCGCATAACGCATGGAGCCCCCCTCCCCTTCCTGCCAACCGGACGGCAGCTCCCACTTCAGCCAAGGCGCACCGGCCGAATGGGGCTGATACTCTTCGGCAGGATATTCATGGGTGGTCACGGTCGGCTCATTGCAGCCGACGAGGAAAAAACCACCCAACACGAGCAGGATGCCCTTCACAAGAGGGAGATCCTTTTTGGAAACTGGAAGATTGTAAAACTGCACAATGGTCGTTTTTCGCTCAAAAGCGGGGCGATAAGGTAGCTTCACGAGCGGCTTTTGCAATGCAACAGACAAGGCAAAACAGGCGCCTGGGATGCAAAAATGGACATTAAAGACAGGTCCGTTATTCATCCCGTTCAAGCCCGGCCGGCCAACAGAAGCGCTCCGACGGGTACCACCTGCTGCCCAAGACCCGCCAATCGGATCTCCGGCCCGGGCTTGAAGACATCCATGATGTTGGGTTCCAAAGCCCTTTGAACACCGTCCTTCAAGCGATTCCCCAACTGGGCAAGACCGCCTCCCATGACGATGACCTCGGGATGAAAAAGCTGCACCACGTGGGACAGACCGAACGCCAGATCCGAGCAGATTTCCTGCAAGATCCTCTCCGCCAAGGCATCTCCCTGGTCCAGGGCCTGCCCAAGGAAGCGTGCCTCTCCTGAACCGGCCCCAGCGCAAAGTTCCGCAAGGACGGACCCGGGTTGGGACTGGATGCCTTCACGGATACGACGATCCACCGCCCAACCCGAACAGCGCGATTCCAGGGTGGCCCCTTCCGGAGTCATCCTCAGGTGTCCGATCTCCACCTCGCCGGGAGGTTGACCCTGATATAGCACGCCACCGACTACCAGCCCTCCACCGACCCCACTCCCCATGTTGACATAGGCCACTGGATCGGAACCTTTGCCGGCTCCCGCGAGGGCCTCTCCCAAGGCAGACACATTCGCGTCATTCTCCACCGCAACGGGCTTGCCCCCCAACAGTTCAGCGATCCAGTCACGCAGGGGGAAATCACCCCAACCCGGGACCTGATGGGAACAACGGATGCGTCCCGTGATCCGATCCACCGGCCCACCGAATCCAACGCCAACAGCCTCGACAGAAGAGGTCTGCAACAGCTCCGTCACCGCATCGGCGATTTGTTCACGGATCGACTCGCCAGTGTCCGCCGCATTCAGCGAAACGAGCTCCTCGATGTTTCCGTCGTCGGAACCCACCGCAAGCTGCAGCTTCGTACCGCCGATCTCGATGCCCAGGCAGGTGGCCACAAATCAGATCAGCTTGAAGTAGTCTGGCTCGTTGCCGGCCTTCCACTTGATGTTGCAACCGAGGCTGGGGATCTGCTCGGCCGAGGTCGCCTCTCCCGCAAGCAGGGCATCCAATGCCGCCCTCAGGTCCTTACCTGTGACGGGCTTCTCGTTCTTGGGACGGCTCTCATCAAACTGGCCGCGGTAGACAAGCCGCTGTTCGGCATCGAAGAGATAGAAATCCGGGGTACAGGCGGCACGATAGGCCTGCGCCACTTCCTGGGTGGCATCATAGAGATACGGAAAAACATAACCCGCCTCCTCAGCCTCCTTCACCATCAGCTCGGGACTGTCATCGGGGTAGTTCTCGACGTCATTGGCACTGATCGCCACCACCGCAACCCCCTTCTCCTGGCACTCCTTGCCGAAGTCGGCAAGTGCGCTTCGAAGATGCTTCACGTAGGGGCAGTGATTGCAGATGAACATGACCACCAGACCGGGAGCCCCTTGGAAATCGGAAAGGGAAACCGTCTTGCCGGTCCTGGGTTCAGGGAGGGAGAAATCGGGAGCCTCTGTTCCGAGGGGCAACATCGTGGAGGGTGTTCTAGCCATGTTTGTCAGGTTGAATCGATTCTTGGTTTGGTCAAGCCGCGCCATTCCAACGCCAAGAGCCCATTTTTCCAACCATGGAATTCTGCGGAACGGCCGAGACGGGACTGTGACAAGCTCTTTGCTTGGCCAGAACCACCAGAACCCTCTAAAACCAAGGCACCCAATGAAACATCTCTGCATCCTTTTCCCGGCACTGCTGGCAAGCTGCCTGAATCTGTCGGCGGCCGGACACCCCAACATCATCCTCATGATGGCCGATGACCTTGGTTGGGGTGACACCGGCTACAACGGCAACCCCATCATCAAGACCCCCCATCTGGATGAGATGGCCGGGAATGGCCTGAAGTTCAATCGCTTCTATTCGGCAGCCCCTGTCTGCAGTCCGACCCGTGGATCCTGCCTGACCGGTCGCCATCCCTTCCGCTACGGGATCTACTTCGCCAACACAGGGCACATGAAGACCGAGGAACTGACCCTTCCTGAACTCCTCAGGAAGCACGGCTATGCCACGGGGCATTTCGGTAAATGGCATCTCGGCACGCTCACCAAGACGGAGAAGGACGCGAATCGCGGAGGCCCCAAGAACGTGAAACATTTCTCTCCGCCGCAAAACAACGGCTTCGACGTCTGCTTCTCCACCGAATCCAAGACACCCACCTACGATCCCATGATCAAGCCCCACAAGGCCTCAGGCAAGGGTTGGGACTACCTGAAGGACAAGGGCAAGGCGGAGCCTTATGGAACCTACTACTGGAACGAGAGGGGCGAGATCGTCCGCGACAACCTGGAAGGGGATGATTCAAGAATCATCATGGACCGCGCCATTCCCTTCATCGAGAAGGCCGCCAGCAGTAACCAGCCCTTCTTTACCGTGATCTGGTTCCACACGCCTCACCTTCCCGTCGTGGCCGGTCCGGAACACGTCAAGGCCTACCAGAAGTATCCCGAGTATGAGCGCAACTACTACGGTTGCATCACGGCCATGGATGAACAGGTCGGAAGGCTCCGAGCCAAGCTGAAGGAACTGGGGGTTGAGAAGGATACCCTGGTCTGGTTCGCCTCCGACAACGGCCCGGAAGGCGCCAAAGGCAAGGCCCCGGGTTCCGCCGCCCACCTCAGGGGACGCAAGAGGGATCTCTATGAAGGTGGCGTTCGAGTACCGGGCATCCTCCAATGGCCCGCCATGGTCAAGAAGGGACGCAGCACCGATTATCCCGCCGTCACCAGCGACTACCTTCCCACCATACTCGACCTGATCGACGCCAAACGCCTGGATTCCCGCCCCATCGACGGCATTTCCCTGCTTCCCCTGATCCAAGGAAAGAGCACAGAGCGCCCCAGTCCCATCGGTTTCCAATCCAGGAAGCAGGTGGCCCTCACAGACAACCGCTTCAAGCTTCACAGTGCCAACGAGGGAAAGACGTGGCAACTCTACGACCTCATCAAGGACGAGGCTGAATCCAGGGACATCGCCGGGGACCATCCGGATGTGGTTAAGGAGATGACGGAGATCTTCCAGAGCTGGAAGGACTCCTGCGCAAGGAGTGATCAGGGCAAGGATTACTGAGCCTCAAGGAGAAGATGGCGACAAAGACCTATCTGGGAGTCGACCTTGGCGCCGAAAGCGGGCGTGTGGTCTCGGGCCATTGGGATGGTTCCCATCTCAAGATTCAGGAGCAGCACCGCTTTGCCAACGGCCCCCTTCATGTTGGGGGCACCCTGCGCTGGAATGTGGTGGGACTCTGGCGGGGCATTCTCGAAGGCCTCGCCAAGGGGCGCTCGAGGACAGAATCCATCCGTTCGATCGGAGTGGATTCCTGGGGTGTCGACTACGTCCTGCTCAACCAGGACAAGGAACTCCTTGGACAGCCCTACTGCTACCGGGACAAGCGGACGGAAGGGATCGAAAAGGAGCTTTTCGCCAAAGCCTCACGCGGCCGGATCTTCGAGGCCTCGGGCACGCAGTTCATGGAGATCAATTCCCTCTACCAGATGTTCGCCATGGCCCGCCAGCAACCCGAGACCATGAAGCAGACGGCTCATTTCATGATGATCGGGGATTTTTTCAACTGGCTACTGACGGGAGAGATCCGGGCGGAGTACACCAACGCCACCACCACCCAATTCCTCAATCCGACCACGCGCAAATGGTCCACCGACCTCCTCGGCGAACTCGGGATTCCAACCGACATCTTCCCATCGCTGGTCGATCCGGGTGCCTTGTTGGGCCGGACCGGTGCGGATGTCCGGACCGAAACCGGACTGACCGATATTCCCGTGATCGTACCCGCCACGCACGACACGGCATCCGCCGTGGTCGCCACACCCAGTCACCGGACCGGGAAGGCCAACTGGGCCTACATCAGCTCGGGGACCTGGTCCCTCATGGGGGTGGAGGTTCCCAATGCCCTGCTTGGACAGGACGTGCTGGATTCCAACATGACCAACGAAGGCGGCGTCGATGGCACCTATCGCCTGCTCAAGAACATCATGGGGCTCTGGCTCGTCCAGGAATGCCGAAGGGATTTCCTCAGGGCGGGCCGCGAGCTCGACTACCCCACGCTTGCCACCCTTGCCGAACGCTCAATACCCTTCCGATCCCTCATCCCAGCCAACGATCCGAGGTTCCTCCG
>CAZKNW010000116.1:0-2861 GCA_964554035.1 uncultured Verrucomicrobiota bacterium | reverse complement strand
CGGAAAGCATGACCGGCGCCATCGCAGCCAGTTGCCGTGAATCCGGCCAGCCTGTTCCTGACGACGAGGGACAGTTCATCCGCTGTTGTCTGGAGAGCCTTGCTTTCGCCTACCGTGAGACCATGGAGAAGATCCAGTCGATCACAGGTGAGAAGATCGAGGTGATCCACATCATGGGTGGCGGATCCCAGAATTCCCTGCTGAACCAGTTCGCAGCCAACGCCTGTGGTGTTCCCGTGATTGCCGGGCCGATCGAAGCCACCGTGATGGGAAATCTCTTCATGCAGTTGCGCGCGGACGGTGAAATCGGATCCCTCTCCGAATTGAGGGAGGCGAGCGCAAGGAGCAGCCACATCGACAAGTTTGAGCCAAGGGACGTCCCGGCCTGGGAGGAAAACTACGCCCGATGGAAGGGTCTCCCCAATGAATAGGAACGCAATCCGCTTTCTTCTGGCACTTGTCCTGGGAGCATCGGCCTGGATCGGCTGGACCTATTTTGAGGATGCGGTGGATGCCCTCACCCGAGGGGCCTTCCCCAAGGTCGTTGCCCTTTCCAACAAGGCCGAGTTCTACGCCCGATTCACATTTGCCATCGGCCTGATAGGGCTCTCCTTTGCCGCCTACCTGGGAGCGGGACTGACCGCAAGGATGCAGCATCGGTCCTTTTCGCTGCTGCACTGGTTTCAGAATCTCGTGGTCGGCTTCACGGTCTTTCTGGGAGCCGCACTCATCATCAAGGCCCGATCCAAGGGCACCATGTCCTTCACCGGCGAGATGATCAGTCTGCTCAAGGACAACAAGGCCTACATCCTCTTCAATCCACTCAATTCCAGCGCCATGATCGGTTCCAGCTCTACAATCTTTGCAGGCATCATCGCTGGCTCGGGTGACAAGAAACCAAAGAAGAGAAAAAGCAGCAAGAAAGCTAGGCGATAGACAACGCACTCAACAATGCCTTATCTAGATTGTCCGCGGCGGTTTGAATTGAGTAGCTCTCAAATGCGGGTCCTTCACGGGGACGCGATCTCCATCTCTACTTTTGTACCGCTCTCCTGCAACATACCAAGTTGCCGCCCCTTCTGCGAGAACCTCGGAAGAACTTGCCTCATCAGGTTTTGTAAAATTGGGATGCCCAGTCGAATGAAGGAATTTCCTTCCCTTGAATTCAATTCGAAATGGAAGATCAGAGATAAGAGGAGACAGGTAGTATCGATATTTTTCAGAGAAATACTTTAAAATCTTATTTCTTAATTCATAGCTTAGCGTCTTGTTATAGCAGATCATCTCACAATACGAAAAAGACGCATCCGTTTGCCCCCTAACATCAGAACCAATAACACGGAAGTTAGTTGCCGTTTGGTCAAATTGGACAGCATCAAACTCTTTAAACAGAAGTACTCTTCCATTCACAAGCACAGCAACAAAAAGCATATCTTCATGAAATCCGATCTCGAAATGTAGGGAAACCAATTTCTCGACTCCGATAAATGAGAGAACAAAAGGAACAACAACCTCACGTAGCTGCCCGCTTTGGTCATAAATTTCAATAAAAAGCGAATCGATTCCCTGTATTCCAATCAAGATTGCATTCCTTTTTTCCTCCAGTCCGCAAGACAGCAGAAACTGCCTTCGTTCTTTCCCGTTATCGTGAACAATAACCATCGAAGTGAACGACAAACCTCTCAGTCCGACAAATTGTGTTTCCTGCAGAGATATTGCAACCCTGATCGCATTGAGAATATCGTCGAATGTATACAATTTTACCTTTGATCCTAGGTCATATAGCATATCAAACGCTTTTCTCTTTTCCAATGCATGATCTCTTCCCGCAACAATTATCGCTGGAACCGATTTCTGAACATCGATTTCGTATCGTTGATTCAAGCGATTGCGATTTTCAAGTTCTTGAAAGAATTCAGAATATTCACGACATTGTGAAATGTATGACTCGAATTCAGCGGTGAATTTAATCCGTTTGTTTGAAGAACTAGAGATGACTACCGTGTCAGGACGCTTTAATTCAAAGATACCCCATGTCCCGGTAAATTCCTTAACTAGAAAATCTGGAATGCTTACGTCGTTCTCGCCTGTATCAACTTGATAGGGATGAGGAAAAGCCTTGTCGAACTGTAGAATCTTAAATATTTCAGGATTCTTCTCAAACCATTCCTGAAAGACGCGCTCTTTCATATTAGGCTTATCAATCAGTGAACTAAGTTCAGAATAGAGCTGATGAAGAGTCGGGAGATTCATTTCTGCCAATCGATTCAGGCTTATTTATTTCCTACAATAAGTAAGAACTCCTCCAAAGGAAACCCAACCACGTTGTGCATACTGCCTTCGATGGATTCCACAATCATCTCCCCATGATCCTGTATGGCGTATCCGCCCGCCTTGTCGAGAGGCTCGATCCTGGAAAGGTAGTCGGTGATTAAGGAGGAAGTAAGCACTCGGAAGGTCACCTTGGTTGAATCCAGAAAGGTGGTTTCAATCTCCCGCTCCCTGCAGATCAGGGCCACTCCGGACTTCACCTCATGGGTCTGTCCTGACAGCTGAGTCAGGAATTCATGCGCCTCCTCAAGGTTCGCCGGTTTTCCAAAGAGACGCTCTCCAAGGCAAACCACAGTATCCGACCCGATCACCAGATGGTCAGGGAACTGACCCGCCACCGTTTTGGCCTTGAGCAGGGCGTTCTCGATGCAGAGTTCGTCCGGCGACAGTCCCTCCTCGATCTCTTCCACATCCGCAGTCTGGACACGGAATGCATAGCCCGCCTCCTTGAGGATCGCAGAGCGCCTTGGCGAGCCTGAGGCCAGGATGATTGGAAGATCCTTCATAGAGTCAACAAGGAAGGGTGGTTT